>NZ_JBBIAR010000030.1:0-112545 GCF_054185165.1 Bradyrhizobium sp. UFLA05-109
CAAGCTTGCCGGCGGCGTCCACCGTCTCGACGGCCAGCTCATGGTCGTTCTCGATGTCGATCGCGTTCTCGAACTCGCGCCCGAAATGATGGCGGCCTGAGACGACGGTCAGCCCACCGACCGACCTGCAATTGGAAGTGTCCCGCCGGGGACAGGAAGTAGAGGCTCACATGAGAACTTGTCTCGTCGTTGATGACTCCAGTGTCATCCGCAAGGTTGCGCGCCGCATCCTGGAAGGCCTCGACTTCCAGATCCTCGAAGCCGAGGATGGCGAGAAGGCGCTGGAAGCCTGCAAGCGCGGGCTGCCCGATGCCGTGCTGCTCGACTGGAACATGCCGGTCATGGACGGCTACGAATTCCTCGGCCACCTGCGCCGCATGCCCGGCGGCGACCAGCCCAAGGTGGTGTTCTGCACCACCGAGAATGATGTCGCGCATATCGCGCGCGCGCTGCATGCCGGTGCCAACGAGTACATCATGAAGCCGTTCGACAAGGACATCGTGACGGCGAAGTTCCAGGAAGTCGGCCTCATATGACCGTGCTGCCCGAGGGCTGAACGGATCCTTCGGCGTTTGTTTTCAACTGAACCGTTCCAGTCTGAGTTGGTGAGTAATGAGTGTTGCGTTCGCTGGAAGTTCGACTGTCAGTCCGTCGCGGGAAGGGCCACTGCGCGTGATGATCGTCGACGATTCCGTCGTCATCCGCGGTCTGATCTCGCGCTGGATCGGCGCCGAGCACGACATGGAGGTCGCGGCCTCCTTGCGCACCGGACTTGAGGCGGTCAACCAGCTCGAACGCATCAACCCCGATGTCGCCGTGCTCGACATCGAAATGCCCGAACTCGATGGCCTCACGGCGCTGCCGCAGCTTCTGGCCAAGAAGCGCGATCTCGTCATCATCATGGCCTCCACGTTGACCCGGCGTAACGCGGAGATCAGCTTCAAGGCGCTGTCGCTGGGCGCGGCCGATTACATTCCGAAGCCGGAATCGACCCGCGAGGCCTCCGCCGCCGACATCTTCCATCACGACCTGATCCAGAAGATCCGTCATCTCGGCGCGCGGCTGCGCAGGAAGGCGGCGGTCGCAAGCCCGTCGCTCGCGCCCGCGAGCCCGGCTCCGCTTGCGCGCGAGCCCGCCGCGCGTCCCGCGGCACCGGCACCGGCTGCTCCGGCGGCTTCCGCCGCCTCGCTCGTCAAGCGCTCGTTCTCGACGCAGGCCCCGAAGGTGCTGTTGATCGGGTCCTCGACCGGCGGGCCGCAGGCACTGATGTCGCTGGTGACCGAACTCGGTCCGGTGATCGATCGCTTCCCGGTGCTCATTACCCAGCACATGCCGCCGACCTTCACCACCATTCTGGCCGAGCATCTGGCGCGCTCGAGCCGCAGGCCCGCGCATGAGGCGATCGATGGCGAGGCGGTGAAGCCGGGCCAAATCTATCTGGCGCCGGGCGGCAAGCACATGCGCGTGGTGCGCAGCGGCGTTGAGGCCGCGATCGCGCTCGACGACGGACCTGCGGTGAACTTCTGCAAGCCTGCAGTCGATCCGCTCTTCACCTCCGCCATCGACCTCTGGCACGGCGGCATTCTCGCGGTGATCCTGACCGGCATGGGTTCGGACGGCATGCGAGGCGGCAAGGACATCGTCGCCGCCGGCGGCAGCGTGATCGCGCAGGACGAAGCTTCCAGCGTGGTGTGGGGCATGCCGGGCGCGGCCGCGAATGCCGGCATCTGCGCCGCGATCCTGCCGCTCAATCAGATTGCGCCGAAGGTCAATCGGCTGTTTTCGGGAGACCGCTCGTGACGCCGATGGATTATGAATATCTGCGTAAGTTCCTGAAGGAGCGTTCGGGCCTCGATCTCTCCGCCGACAAGACCTACCTGGTCGAGAGCCGGCTCATGCCGCTCGCGCGCAAGGCGGGCCTCACCGCCATTCCCGATCTCGTACAGAAAATCAGGAACGGCGACGCCAGGCTCGCCACCGACGTGGTCGAGGCGATGACCACCAACGAGACCTTCTTCTTCCGCGACAAGGTGCCGTTCGATCATCTGCGCGACACCATCTTGCCTGGCCTGATCCAGGCGCGCGCGGCGCGCAAAAGCCTGCGTATCTGGTCGGCGGCATCGTCGACCGGGCAGGAGCCTTATTCGATCGCGATGTGCCTGAAGGAGAAGGCCGCCGCGCTCGCCGGCTGGCGCATCGAGATCGTCGCGACCGATCTGTCGCAGGAGGTGCTGGAGAAATCCAAGGCCGGCGTCTACAGCCAGTTCGAGGTGCAGCGCGGCCTGCCGATTCAATTGCTGGTGAAATACTTCACCCAGTCCGGCGACATCTGGCAGCTCAATGCCGACGTGCGCTCAATGGTGCAGTTCCGCCAGCTCAACCTGCTGCAGGATTTCTCGCATCTCGGCACCTTCGACGTCATCTTCTGCCGTAACGTGCTGATCTATTTCGACCAGGACACCAAGGCGGTGATCTTCGAACGCATGGCGAAGAGCCTTGAGACGGATGGCACCTTGCTGCTTGGTGCCGCCGAGTCCGTCGTCGGTATCACCGACGCATTCCGTCCCGTCGCCGACCGCCGCGGCCTCTACCAGATCAATCCGGCGCGCGGCGCCCGTCCGGCCGGCGCGTCGATGCTTGCAGGCATGAGGATCGCCGCGGCGCGGTGAGATGCTCTTCTCGCCATTCCGGGCTCGCGACCTCGTCGCGCCCCGGAATGACAGACGCTCACAAGATCGCGTGCGGCAAAAATCGCGAGCTGTTGCCGGTGATGGGGCTCTCGTCCTCGCGGATCGACAGGCCGCACGGCTCGTGGTTGACGAGCCAGCTTCCGACCACCGGATAGAACCCAGAGAAGTTCGGCAGCGGTGACAGCGCCTGGCGCACAAAACCTTCGGCGCCGTAGGGGCCCGCGTGCTCGTCGAGCGAGACACCACCGGAGACCAGCGTGACGTTGGCGCCTTCGCGCGACAGCAGCGGCTTGCGCACGTAGGAGCTGCCGAGCTCGGCCGCGCGCGGATCATCTTCGAAGAAGGCCGGCAGCAGGTTGGGATGGTTCGGAAACATCTCCCAGAGCAGCGGCAGGATGCCCTTGTTGGAGAGCACCGCCTTCCACGGCGGCTCGATCCAGCGCGTCGGCGCCTCCTTGAGCTTGGCGCCGAAGGCATCGTGGAACATCCATTCCCAGGGATAGAGCTTGAAAGCGAGCGCGATGTCGCGGTCGTCGAGATCGACGAAGCCGCCGTCAACCTCGCGCCAGCCGATCTCCTCGATGTCGAGCAGCGTGGTCGCTAGCCCCGCCTGGCGCGCGGTGTCTTCGAGATAAGCGAGCGTGCCGGCGTCTTCTTCGTTGCCGGTCGTGCCGGTGAGATGCAGATGCTGGCCTGCAGCGATCGTCCCCCAGGTCTCGATCAGTCGCTCATGGATGGAGTTGAACTGGTCGGCGCGCGCCGGAATGCTACGCCGCTCGATCGCCTGTTCGAGCCAGGTCCATTGAAACACCGCAGCCTCGAAGATCGAGGTTGGTGTATCCGCGTTGTATTCGAGCAGCTTGGCCGGTGACGTGCCGTCGAACTTCAGGTCGAGCCGGCCGTACAGGCTGCGGTCATCGCGCTCCCAGCTGTCGGCGATCAGGTCCCAGAAGCCCTCAGGGATCTTCAACCGCTCCAGCAGCCGCTCATCAAGGATGATGCGGCCGGCGAGCTCGAGGCACATCGCGTCGATCTCGCCGGTCGGCGTTTCGACCCCGCGCTCGATCTCGTCGAGTGTGAAGGCGTAATAGGCGCGCTCATCCCAGTAGCGCTCACCGTCGATGGTATGGAAGTCGAAGCCGCATTGCTGCGCGGTTTGCTCCCAGTCGTCGCGCTCGGGACAGGCGATCCGCTGCATGCGCTAGCCGCCGCCATGGCCGTGACCATGGCCGCCGTGCCCGTGGACGACATGCAGCGTGCCGCCGAAGCCGCCATAGGTGGCGGGGCGGCAATAGGGTTGTCCGTCGATGCCGGGAACCGCCGTCATTCCGGATCCGCAGTCATAGGGCCGCCGCACAAATCCCATCGAGACCGCGCCGACCGCGGCACTGCCCATCAAGGTGAGCACGACCCGTCGCGAACGTTTCATGTCACTTCCTCCCGCCCGCAGTTAAGCAGACCGGCCAATGGCGGTGAATTCAAAAGTTGGCCCGGCTCACCCGCTCCCCGAAAAGCCGAAGGCATGTGCGAACGAGCCGAAGCCGCCCCGCGTCACGCCGCCGGAGCTCGAGTCGGACGAGCCACCGGATGAGGAATGACTCGACGAATCGCTGCTGAAGAAGCTCGAGCGCGATGACCAATGGCCACCGCTTCCGCCGGACGAGCTTCGGCTGGTGCAGGCCGTGTTGGGTTGCGCCGGCGCCGCCATGCCAGGCGGGTCGCAGTTCTCCCGCGGCATCAGCGCGTAGGCGGTGGTGCCGACCGCGATCGTGCCCATGACCAGCAGCGCGACATGGCCGGAGCGTTTTACCGGCTCCTTTGGTGGCAGCGGCAAGGGCTGTGGCCGACGCTTGCCGAACTCCTTGTTGGGGCGCTTTTCGGCCATGGTCAGTAGATCATGCAGGCGGCATTCAAGAGGCCTGCGGCGAGCGAGGAAAGGCCGAGCCAGATCGCGGGCGCCATGTCGCCCGCGGCGATCCGCGCCGAAAGGTTCGGCACCGGCACCTTCACCACGTAGAACACGACGACCTGGACGATCAGTGCGATGAACGCCCAGATCAGGCAGTCCACCACATTGGCTGAATGTGCGATGGCACTGAACAGAGGTGCGACGAAGCCGAGCAGGCTCAGGCCCAGCGCGATCGCGGCGGCCGGATCATTGTCGCGGATGAGTTGGAATTCGTTGTGCGGCGTGATGCGGGTGTAGACGAACAGATAGGCCACGATCGCCACCAGCCCGGTGCAGAAATAGACGAGAAAAGCGGGCAGCCCCGCGAGCGATTGCAGAATCATCAGTCGTTCCCCCGAGCACACTTATCCTGCGGATAATTTCGTGACTTGTCATCCAGGATTTAAAGTTCCTTGCGAGCAATAACGTTCGCTTGCAACTTGAGCGTTTTTCATTCGGCCCGAGCCCAAGGAGCGGTTCAATGCCTGCAATTGCGTTTTCCAACAATGACATTGCCGTTGTTGCCTGGACGTTCGACCGTCACCTCGATGGCTGTCTTGGCTTTGCGATCCACCAGATCGATGTCGACGCCGGGAACCACGAGACGGTCCTGCCCGCGCTTGCGCGATTTGCCAATCAGAATACAGCCGCGAAGCTGACGACCGAGCAGGCGCCGGTCCAGAAATTCTGGTGGAAGGATCTCTTCGCCAGGCGCGGCGGCACCTATCAGTATCGCATTGTTCCCATGGGTGGCGCGCCGGGCCAGACGTTGACGCCGCTTGCAGGGATCACGCCGCTGCTCAGCAACCAGGTCACGCTGACGCCAAGCCGACCGCCCTTCAGCGCATATTTCAACCGCGGCATCACGGCAACCCAGGCGCTGTCGCAAGCCCTGCATGGTCACCCCAGCATCGACGCGCTGCAGCCTCACATCCTCGATCCCGGCGATCCGATTCGCATCCACCTGATGGGACAGTTGCAGGAAGGCCTGACGTCGCTTCTTGCCCGGGCCGACAAGAACGGTGGCGTTATTCATGCCGCGCTCTACGAGCTCAACGATCCGAACGGGCTGGAGAAGCAACTCCGGGCCAATTCCCACAGTCGCAACGTTATCCTCGGCAACGAGCAGGCACCGGACAGCGACGACGCGGACAAGGCCAATCGCGCCGCGCTGAAGGCGGCCGGCGTCAACGTGATCGACCGCATCCTCGGCAAGGGCGACATCCCGCACAACAAGTTCATGGTCCTGACCCAGAATGACACGCCGATCGCCACGCTGTCGGGTTCGACCAACTGGACCAGCACCGGCCTGTGCACCCAGACCAACAATGCGCTGGTGATCGAGTCGAAGGACGTCGCGCAGCGCTATCTCGACTATTGGACGGCGCTGAAGGCCGACGTCGACGCGGCCCAGGACGACAAGAGCAGATTGCAATCGCCAACCCTGCGCAAGTTTGCGCATGGCAACAACGACAAGTCGATCGCGTCACCGATCAGCCTCGGCAACGGCGTGACCATCGAGCTGATGTTCTCGCCGAACACGCCGCACAAGCTATCGAAGCATCCCGACACACCCAACGACATGGGGCGGGTGTTCGAGCTGATGAGCGGAGCCAAGCAGGCGATCCTGTTCCTGGCGTTCGACCCCGGCAACAACTCGATCCTCGATCAGGCCGGCCAGCTCTTGAAGGAGAAGCCCGACCTCTTCGTGCGGGGCGCGCTGACGAGCCCCGTGCGCGCGAAGAATTTCTCCGCAGCGCTGCATTCGGGTGGCGCAACTGAAGCTGCCGACGATGAAGACGACTCGTCGCAGGGATCGCAGGGCGGCGTGACCGTGGTCGGCGAATCCGGCAAGCCAAAGAAGCAAGGCGCTCCCGGTGAGATCGATTTCCGTGCCGTGCCAGCAGGGGCGGTGACGTCGCACGATGCCTTCGGCGCCTGGGAAGGCGAGCTTGCCAAGTTCGGCTTTGCCATCATCCACAACAAGATCGTGGTGATCGATCCGTTTAGCGACGACTGCGTTGTCGTCACCGGCTCGCACAATCTCGGCTTCCGCGCCTCCCACAACAACGACGAGAACATGGTCATCGTCCGCGGCCATCGCGGGCTGGCGGAGGCCTATGCCTGTCACGTGCTCGATCTCTATGATCACTACGCTTGGCGCTTCCTGCTGCAGACGCATCCGGAGGTGTTCGGCAAGCCGCTGCAAGGCGACGATACCTGGCAGGAGCGCTACATCCAGGGACCAAGCGTCAAGTCGCCGGAATTGAGGTTCTGGCTTGCGGCGGCGAGCAGAGGCATTGCGTCCGCTTCGCACAAGCCGGCGGCCAATCCGATCGCTCTGGCGGAATCAGGGGCGCAGCCGAAGCCTGCCGGCGCCAAACCCAGCAAGCCAAAGAAGGCTCCACAGGCGAAGGCGGCCTCGCAGAAGCAAGGCAAGAAGCCCGCGAAAGCATCGAAAAAGACCGCAGGGAAGGCTTCCAAGAAGATTGCTGCGAGCGCGAAAAAGGCGAGCAGGAAGCGGAGCCGTTGATAAAAACGGCCACGACTGGCCATTCCAAAAACGAAAACCCCGCCATTTGCGGCGGGGTCCAGTCGGGGAGGAGCGAGCCGTTCGGCTCGCGACAGAAGCAGGTCTTAAGCCGGGATCCGCTCGTCGGCCTCGTGCGGCTCGCGCAGCACGTAGCCGCGACCCCACACGGTCTCGATGAAGTTACGGCCTTCGGAGGCGTTGGCGAGCTTCTTGCGGAGCTTGCAGATGAAGACGTCGATGATCTTCAGCTCCGGCTCGTCCATGCCGCCATAGAGGTGGTTGAGGAACATTTCCTTGGTGAGCGTCGTGCCCTTGCGGAGCGAGAGCAGCTCCAGCATCTGGTATTCCTTGCCGGTCAGATGCACGCGCTGGCCGCCGACTTCCACCGTCTTGGTGTCGAGGTTGACGACGAGGTCGCCGGTCTGGATGACCGACTGGGCATGGCCTTTGGAGCGGCGCACGATCGCGTGGATGCGGGCCACCAGCTCGTCCTTGTGGAACGGCTTGGTCATGTAGTCGTCGGCGCCGACGCCGAGACCCTTGACCTTGTCCTCGATGCCGGCGAGGCCGGAGAGGATCAGAATCGGTGTCTTGATCTTGGAGACCCGGAGCTGCTTGAGCACGTCGTAACCGGACATGTCGGGCAGGTTGAGGTCGAGAAGAATAATGTCGTAATCGTATAGCTTACCGAGATCGACGCCCTCTTCCCCCAGGTCGGTCGTATAGACGTTGAAGCTTTCAGACTTCAGCATCAGCTCGATCGACTGCGCGACGGCGCTGTCATCTTCTATCAGCAAAACGCGCATGCCAGTTCCCCATAGTCGCCGCTCCGGGCGTCAGGTCGGCCGCATTCGCGGCACTCAACAAAACGCCTTTGAACAACTGATTCGGATCCTGACGTCACATGGTTAACAAAGTCTGATTCTGGAACGCAAGAGCCCGCGGTGCAATTTTTGTCGAATCGCCCTAAGATGTTGCGCAGAAGCAGTTTTCGTTACTCGGTTCCGTTCAAGTTCCACTTTAAGAGACGGGCCTAACCGACTCTCGCGACTCCCCTTCTTCTGTCGGGCAGGCGCTCAGTCACAAAGACAGTGACGCAATGATTAATGATGCGGGTAAACACGAAGTTAAGCGCCGTTCAGAAATGTGGCGAAATTTAAGGGTTTCGTCATGAAGGGCCCGGATGAAGGCTGAGTCATGAAGGCGCTTGCCGAGCAGATCGGGGACATCGACGGCGTCAATATATACGGTCGCGTCGTCGGGGTACGCGGCCTGATGGTCGAGGTTGCCGGTCCTATTCACGCGATGTCGGTCGGTGCGCGGCTCGTGATCGAGACCGGCGCGAACCGCTTCATTCCCTGCGAGGTGATCGGTTTTTCCGGCAACAACGCTGTCGTGATGCCGTTCGCCGGACTCGAGGGCGTGCGGCGCGGCTGCAAGGCTGTCATCGCGAATGCCGCCAACCAGGTGCGGCCGTCAGCGGCCTGGCTCGGCCGCGTCGTCAATGCACTGGGCGAGCCGATCGATGGCAAGGGGCCGCTGCTGCAGGGCAGCTCGCCGATGCCGTTCCGCAATTCGCCGCCGCCGGCGCATTCGAGGAAGCGCGTCGGCGCGCCGCTCGATCTCGGCGTGCGCGCGCTCAACACGTTCCTGACCTGCTGCCGTGGCCAGCGCATGGGCATTTTTGCCGGCTCCGGCGTCGGCAAGTCCGTGCTGTTGTCGATGCTCGCGCGCAACGTCGACGCCGATGTCAGCGTCATCGGCCTGATCGGCGAACGCGGCCGCGAGGTGCAGGAGTTCTTGCAGGACGATCTTGGTGAAGAGGGGCTGGCGCGCTCTGTCGTCGTGGTCGCGACATCAGACGAGCCGGCGCTGATGCGGCGCCAGGCCGCGTATCTGACGCTTGCGATCGCCGAATATTTTCGCGACGAGGATCAGGACGTGCTGTGCCTGATGGACTCCGTGACTCGCTTTGCCATGGCCCAACGCGAGATCGGCCTCTCCGCCGGCGAGCCGCCGACGGCCAAGGGCTATACGCCGACCGTCTTCACCGAACTGCCGAAGCTCCTGGAGCGCGCAGGTCCCGGCATGGGAGTTGGTGCCATCACCGCAATCTTCACGGTGCTGGTCGATGGCGACGACCATAACGAGCCGATCGCGGACGCCGTCCGCGGCATCCTCGACGGTCACATCGTGATGCAGCGCTCGATCGCCGAGCGCGGGCGCTACCCCGCCATCAACATCCTCAAATCCGTCTCCCGTACCATGCCGAAATCGGCCGACCCGCAGTTCTGGCCGACCATTCAGAAGGCTCGCCAGGTGATGGCGACCTATGCCGACATGGAGGAACTGATCCGGCTTGGCGCCTACCGGGCGGGGGCCAGCCCCGAGGTCGACGAGGCGATCCGGCTCCATGAGCCGCTGGAGGCGTTCCTGCGGCAGCGCAAGGACGAAAGTGCCGGTTTGGCGGATGGCTACCGCCAGTTGGCGCAAATCCTCCAGAATTTGGAAACGGAACGCTAACTTTGTCAGGCCATCATCCGCTCCAGAGAGTAGCAGAGCCGGTCGGGGCCCAATTTCGGGATCGGGGGGGCCGGTGTTGTCCCACGTGCAGCTAGGGGACTTCTGGGGAGTACGAGTCGATGAAGTCACGTGAAACGCTCATTCGCCTGAAGAAATTTCAGGTCGACGAGAAGCGCCGCAGGGTCACCCAGATCGAGAGCATGATCGCGGACTTCCAGCGCATGTCAGTCGATCTCGAGCGCGAGATCCTGACCGAGCAGGAGCGCGCCGGGATCAACGATCCCTCGCATTTCGCCTACCCGACCTATGCCAAGGCCGCGATCCAGCGCCGCGAGAACCTGACCCGCTCGGCGGACGAGCTGAGGGGCCAGCTCGAAGAGGCCAAGGGCGCGTTGGCCGAGGCTTTTGAGGAGTTGAAGAAAGTCGAGCTCCTGGACGAGCGCGACCAGGCGCGCGAGCGCGCCGAGGAGAGCGCCCGCGAGCAGGCCGACCTCGACAGCATCGGCCTGATGCGAGCCCGCATGGGCGCCATCGCCTAACGCTCTTCGCGACAGCCAGGGAATAGCGTGAGCCCGGCCCCGAAAGGGGTCCGGGTTTTTCGCGTGTGATGTCCACAGCGTGGCGCCCGGCCCCTTTGTGGCGGGGTTTGCTGCGCGCTATGGTGGTGGGGTTGCAGGGGCCTCGCGGGAAAGCGACGGGGCGGCGCGTTGGGGGACTGAATGCTGACGCCAGCAGATCTGGTCTGGCTGATCGCAGCGGTGGCGAAGGGCGACGAGGCGGCTTTCGAGCGCCTCTACGGTGCCACGCGCGCGAAACTCTATGGCGTCGTGCTCCGTATCTTGCGCCGACAGGACCTCGCGGAGGAGGTCATTCAGGAGACCTACGTCAGGATCTGGAGCAGTGCGGGCCAGTTCAATCCGGCGCTGTCCTCGCCGATCACGTGGATGGCGTCGATTGCGCGCAACCGCGCCATCGACCTGGTGCGCAAGAAGACCGAAGCCTCGATCGAGGAGGAGCCGCAGGCGATGGAGGTTGCCGCCGACAGCCCCGATCCGCTCGCGCGGCGCGAGATGACGGAGGAGTTGAAGCGACTCCTGGAATGTGTCGGCCGGCTCGAGCCGGACCGCCAGAAGCTCGTGCTTCTCGCCTATTACAACGGCTGGAGCCGCGAGCAGCTGGCGGAGAAGTTTTCTGCGCCCGTCAACACGGTGAAGACGTGGCTGAGGCGCAGCATGATGGATATCCGGGAGTGCCTTGGATTGTAATTGATGGCCTACACTGAGGACCATATCGCGCTCGCCGCGGAATATGCACTCGGCACACTCGATGCCGACGAGCGCGCGCAGGTCGAGACCATGATGGCGGTGGACAAGGAGTTCGCCGGCCTCGTGCAGGCCTGGCAATTGCGGCTGGGCGTGTTGAACCAGATGGTCGGCTCAGTCGAGCCGCGGCCGATCGTGTGGGAAAACATCAAGGCCGCGATCGAACCGATTCGGGCAACGGAGGAGCCGCAGGCGCTGCCCGAGGCGCCGACGTCTCCGCTGCCGGAGCCGCCGGCCGAGCCGGACACTGCGCCGCAATTCGTGCCACAAGTCCATACGCCGCCCGAATTTACCTTGCCGCAGGTGCCGATCGTCGACGACACCAACGTCATCTATCTCGAAGGCCGCGTGAAGCGCTGGCGCAGCATCGCTTCCGGCCTCAGTGCGCTTGCCGCCGCGCTCTTTGTGGTGCTGTCGCTTCAGATCCTGAAGCCCGATGCGCTGCCTGGTGCGCTCCGTCCCGCGCCGCGGATCCAGACCGTCGAGGTGAAGACGCCGGCCACGCCGCTCACGCCGTCGTCGCAATATGTCGCGCTGTTGCAGGGACAGGGTGGCGGCCCCGCCTTCATCCTCACCATCGACGGCGCGACCAAGAATTTCACGGTCCGCAAAGTGGGCGCCACTCCGGAGCCGGGCAAGAGCTTTGAGCTCTGGCTGATCTCCGACAAGCTGCCGCGCCCGCGCTCGCTCGGCGTGATCAACAATGGCGATTTCACCGCGCGCCCGGTGCTCGCCGGCTACGATGTCGACGTCATCAATGCCGCCACCTACGCCGTCACCGTCGAGCCGGCCGGAGGCTCGCCCAGCGGCCAGCCGACATCCGCGCCGGTATTTTCCGGCAAGCTGATCGAGACCGTGCCGCCGTCTCAGCCGCAGGCGCCCGCAGGCGCAAACAAGTAGCGACGCCGTCGATTGGGCTACGCTCTAACCTGCCCATCTTCGTCATTCCCCACGTAAGCGGGCAATCCAGTACGCCGCGGCTCTTCCGTATCCCGTCACTGCCTCTGGAATACTGGATCGCCCGCTTTCGCGGGCGGTGACGGTTGAGAATGTGGTGAGCGCGTTCTCAACACTCGCAATGGCCGCGCCCGTAATTCTACGGCCTGCTTTGTCGTCATGGTCCATCTTTACGTCGTATTCCGACAATCCTGGCGGACTCCAGCGCCCCATTTGAACCTCCTTCCGTTTCACTGCGTCAAATCCGCGCAATTTGGCAGTGCCGGCGCGGTTGGCGCCGGAGTGAAGGGGCGAGAGATATCGAATGCTGGATCCAGCGAAGCCGCCGGGCATCTTCATTCATCAGTATACGGGGCTGCCGCGCGGTCCGGCGTTCGAGCACTGGCGTGAGCGGGCTTTCGGATCGTGCGGGCTCGACGTCGCGCCGAGCCGCGGAGACAGCATTGATTGCCGCCTTCAGGTCAGCCTGGTCGGCAACATCGTGCTCGGGATTCCCGAAGGCGCCTCCGCTCAGTTCTCGCGCACGCAAGGAGGCCTCGCCGACGGCTGCGATGACCTCGTGCTGATCTCGGCGCATTCGGGCCTCGTCCGCGTGCAGCAGAACGGCCACACACTCGAGCTCGCGCCGTCGCAGATGGTGCTCGCTGATCTCAGCGTCACCGGCACGGTCGGCCATACTGAGCAGGACCGTTTCACCACCATCCGCATGCCGCGCCGCGCACTGCTCGAGATCAATCCGCGCGCCGAGGAGAAGATCTCGCAACTCCTCTCCGACGGCGCGGTCGCCGAAACCATCACGCGCTATCATACGCTCGCCGCCAATCACGCGCCGCTTCTCGATGCAGTCGGCCAGCGCCTCACCGCGCAGCACATGGTCGATCTCGTCGGCCTCCTGCTCGGCACCGATGCGGAGCAGGCGGCGCTTGCCCGCGGCCGTGGTCACGCTGCCGTGCGTCTCGATCTGATGCGCGCCGACGTGATGTCGTCGCTCGGCCGCAACGATCTCAGTCTGTCGGAAGTCGCCGGACGCTCGGGCCTCAGCCCGCGCCAGGCGCAGCGCCTGTTCGAGCAGGCCGGCACAACTTTCACCGAATTCGTACTCGAGCAGCGCCTCCTGCTCGCGCGAAAGCTGTTGCAGGATCCGCGCTCGCGCGCACGCAAGATCAGCGACATCGCGCATTCCTCGGGCTTTGCGGATCTGTCCTATTTCAACCGCGCCTTCCGCAAGCGGTTCGGTACGACTCCGTCGGAGCTGCGCGAGGCGTGATCGCGCCGATATCTGCAATCATGTCGTGAATTCGGCACCGGCGCACGCCGCGCGTGAAGTTGAGACGTTTTGTCGCCGTCAAAAGCGACAAAGCGCTTCACCGCGAAGCTGCTTTGGCGCGCCGCGAAACACGCCTGAAACATTCGCCTCGCATCATCATCAGATTGAGCGGCGCTTTTCGCGCGCAAATATGCTGATCGTCGACGAGCTTTGTCGGTATTCGAAGCACGTTTTTGAAGAAGTCATTTTGAAGGTCACACTGACGTGACCGGGAGGGTCTCATGGGCGGGTTCATTGACCGGCCGTTTGCCCTGTTAGCCTTGCTGATGTCTGCTCTATCGGCGCCGCTCGCGTCGGCGCAAACCATCGAGCAACCTCCGACCAGCCTGGCATTGGCGAGCACCGATGCGAGCGTTCTCGACATTCGCCTGTCAAAGCCGCTCTCGCGCGGCGAGGAATCGGCGCTCAGGCCAAAGGATCGCTTCAGGGAATGCGCGCATTGCCCTGAGATGGTGGTAATCCCCGACGGCACCTTCATGATGGGCGCGAGCGCAAGAGAGGTGGGAAGTACCGAGGACGAGCGGCCGCAACACCAGGTGACGGTGCAGCGCTTTGCGGTAGGGAGCTGGCCCGTCAGCGTCGAGGAATGGAGCGCCTGCGTGGCGGCCAAGGCGTGCAGTCCTCATCCGACCGAGCCGGAGTACGCGGGCGATCCCGTGAGCGGCATCCTCTGGCAGGAGGCAAACCACTACGTGCAGTGGCTGTCGCGATTGACGGGCCGTTCCTACCGGCTCCCGAGCGAAGCCGAGCGCGAGTATGTTGCGCGCGCCGGCACGACCACCGCATTTTGGTGGGGCGATGGCGCCGATCCGCATCTCGCCGATATCGCGGCCGCCGATCTGGTCGCCGATATCGGAATCGTGACGATCGCGACCACGGCATCCACGCCGCCCTCGGCGAATCCTTTTGGCCTCTTCGAGGTCCATGGCGGCGTCTACGACTGGGTCGAGGATTGCTGGCACGATAACTACGTCGGAGCGCCGAATGACGGCTCGGCATGGTTCGCGGATGATTGTAAAGGCCACGTCCTGCGCGGCGGTGCCTTCGGCCGCGCCCTCCAGACGCGCCGCTCCGCCGCGCGCCTCTGGTTTGGTCCGCCGAACCGGATGAGCTATATGAGTGTGCGCGTGGCGCGGACGCTGGGGCCGTAGGCGGCGCAGGCAGGACTTGAAGCAGGACTTGAAGCAGGACTTGGGATGGCGCGTGTCATTGTGCTCGGTGCCGGGTTCGCGGGGCTTTGGGCCGCCATCGGCGCTGCCCGCAAGCGCGACGAGGTCGGTGCGGCCGGCAGCGACGTCGAGATCCTCGTCATCGACCGGAATCCCTATCACAACATTCGCGTACGCAATTACGAGGTGGATCTGAGCGCGGTCGCGCTTCCACTGTCGCAGCTGCTCGATCCGATTGGTGTCGATCACAGGCTCGGTGACGTCCAAGCCATCGACGCTGCGAAGGGCAGCGTGACCCTTGCTGCGAACGGCGCGCGCGAGATTGTGGCCTATGATCGGCTGGTGCTGGCGCTCGGCAGTGAGGTGCCGCGGCCGGATATTTCCGGTCTCGCCGAGTACGCCTTCGATGTTGACACTTATGCAGCCGCCGCCCGGCTCGAGACCCATCTTGCCGCGCTCGGCGGTAGCGCGCCGGCGCCGGGGCGAACGACGGTCGTGGTGGTCGGCGCCGGCTTCACCGGCATCGAGGTGGCGGCCGAGATGCCGGACCGGCTCGCGCGCGCCGGCATCGCTGGCTGCCGCATTATCCTGGTCGATCCGAACCCGGTTGTCGGCGCGACCATCGGCGAGCGTGCCCGTCCCGTCATCAACGAGGCGCTCGCAGCGCTCGAGGTCGAGACGCGTCTCGGTGTGCGGGTTGAGGCGATGGATGCGGCCGGCGTCCGCTTGAGCTCTGGCGAAGTCATTCCGACGCAGACGGTGATCTGGTGCGCGGGCATGCGTGCGAGCCCGATCGCGTCGACGCTGCCGGTCGAACGGGACCGTCTGGGCCGTATCCTGGTCGATCCCTTCATGCGCGTTGCCAGTCTCGCTCACGTCTTCGCGGCAGGTGATGTCGCCTCGAGCGTCGTCGACGGGCTGCACCCGACCGTGATGTCCTGCCAGTTCGCGCGCCCTATGGGCCGCTTTGCCGGCCACAACGTGGTCGCCGATCTCGTCGGCCAGCCGCTGCTGCCGCTGCGGATCGACTGGTACGTGACCGTGCTCGATCTCGGTGGCTGGGGCGCTCTCTATACTGAAGGCTGGGACCGCGAGGTGCGCACGACGGGGGCAGCGGCGAAAGCGACCAAGCAGATCATTAATCACCAGCGCATCTACCCGCCACTCACCGGCAGCAAAGAGGATTTGTTCGCTGCTGCTGCACCGACCGTTCAGGCGCCGCCCCCGACCTACGGGGCTTCGGGGGGCTCTCGTTAGCTCAACAGCGATGATCGTGTGGCGGGAGCTTGCGCCACCTCTCGGTGTCATCGTCCGCGAAAGCGGACGATCCAGTATTCCAGAGGCGATGAATGGATACGGAGAGGTTGCGGCGTATTGGATTCCCCGCATTCGCTTTCGCGGGGAATGACAGCTGTATTTGAGGCGAGACGTTCGCGATGTCTGTTGAAGCGAAATCGTCCCCGCAGACATGAGAAAGCGCCCGTGGGGGGCGGGCGCTTTCTGTAGTCGACTTGGGGTTGGGGTCGTCTACATATCCACATGGCGACTTTGGGGGGCTGGTAAAGAGCCACGTGAATTCCTGAATTCCGTCAAATCTCCCTAGCGAACGAGTGAAGCGTTCGTACTGGTGATCACAACCGGCTTACCGGCCTTGATGACGCGGGCGGTCTGGGTCATGCCGTCATCGGAACCCGATCGCGCCGTGATGCCGAGGCCTGCCACTGCGATGCCAGCAACGAGAGCGACGACCACGATCTTAAGATGGGTCGATCGATCCGCGCTGTAGATCGAGTGGTTCATGGAAGCCTCCTGCCGCCATCTACCGAAGTAGTCGCCGACTTCAACGGCGAGGTTCATGCCTTCGGTGCCCAACAACGTAGTATTGGGTGGATTCGTTCCCAAGAGGCGTTCACAAGGGCGTGAAAAGACGTGAACGACCGCGATCCAAAAAATCGCGACCATGAATATTTATTCAGGTAACTCAGGCTGTTAGCTGTATGGCGGGAGTTCCTGAGCCAAATCAGCGGGTTGTCCTAAAATCGCAAAAACCATTTGCCTGTGGCGAAAAAACACGAATGGAAATCGGGCAAATCAGAAGCAAATCAGATGCTTCCGACGGTTTTCAGCCGCGCCCGCGGATGGATTTCTGCCTGCGACAGCACGGTGGTTTGGGCGCGGAACCGCTCCACCAGGGAACGCACGAAGGGACGAATTGCCGCAGAGGTGACGAGCACCGGCGCCTCGCCCTCGCGCGCCGCACGCTCGAACGCCTCGCGCACGGCCGTCATGAACTCGGAGAGTTTCGAGGGCTGCATTGCCAGACTGCGCTCCTCGCCCTGGCCGATGATCGATTCGGCAAAGGCCTGTTCCCATCTCGCCGACAGCGCGATCAGCGGCAGGTAGCCGTTGAAGGACGTGTTCTGCGCGCAGATCTGCCGGGCGAGGCGGGCGCGGACATGCTCGACCATGGTCGAGGGGTTGCGCGAGAAGGCGAGCGAGTCGGCGATGCCTTCCAGAATGGTCGAGAGATCGCGGATCGAGATGCGTTCGGCGAGCAGGAGTTGCAGCACGCGCTGAATGCCCGAGATGGTGACCTGGCCCGGTACGATGTCTTTGACCAGCTCGCTCTGCTCCTTCGGCAACTCCTTGAGCAGCTTTTGCACCTCACCATAGGACAGCAGGTCAGACATATTCGTCTTGAGCAGCTCGGTGAGGTGGGTGGAGAGCACGGTCGCGGCGTCCACGACGGTATAGCCCTTGAGCGAAGCCTCCTCCTTGAGGCTGGCATCGATCCAGGTCGCGGGTAGGCCGAACGTCGGTTCAGTGGTGTGGATGCCCGGCACCTGCACCTGGTTGCCCGCGGGGTCCATCACCATGAATTGGTTCGGCCAGATCTTGCCGGTGCCGGCGTCGACCTCCTTGATCTTGATGATGTAGGTGTTGGCCTCGAGCTGGACGTTGTCGAGGATGCGGACGGCCGGCATCACGAAACCCATCTCGATGGCGAGCGAGCGGCGGAGCGCCTTGATCTGCTCGGTGAGGCGGTCGGTGCCGTCGGGTCCGTTGACCAGTGGCAGAAGCGCGTAGCCGAGCTCGATCTTGAGATCGTCGATCTTCAGCGCCGCGGATATCGGCTCCTCGGCCGCGGCGGCGCCAGGCGCGCCGGGCGTTCCTGGAGCGGGCGCGGCCTTGGCGGCTTCCTCGGCCCTTGCTGTGGTCCGCTTGTGGTTGCGCGCCGACCAGGCGAGCGCGCCGGCGCCGGCGCCCAGCGCAAGGAAAGGGATGGTTGGGATGCCCGGCAGGATCGCCAGTACGATCATCACCGCCGACGACATCGCCAGCGCCTGCGGATAGCCGGAGAACTGCTTCATCAGCGCCTTGTCGGCAGCACCGGAGACGCCGGCCTTGGAGACGAGCAGGCCGGCGGCGGTCGAGACGATCAACGCCGGCACCTGGGTGACGAGGCCGTCGCCGACGGTCAGCAGCGTATAGCTGCGCCCGGCGTCGGCAAAGGAGAGGCCCTGCTGCGCGACGCCGATGATCATGCCGCCGACGACGTTGATGAAGACGATCAAAAGACCGGCGATGGCGTCGCCGCGGACGAATTTCGAGGCACCGTCCATGGCGCCGAAGAAGCCGCTCTCGTCCTCCAGCGCCTTGCGGCGCTCCTTGGCGACCTTCTCGTCGATCAGTCCGGCGGACAGGTCGGCGTCGATCGCCATCTGCTTGCCGGGCATGGCGTCGAGGTGGAAGCGCGCCGCGACCTCGGCGATGCGGCCCGAACCCTTGGTGATGACGACGAAGTTGACGATGATCAGGATGGCGAAGACGATGATGCCGATCACGAAATTGCCGCCCATCACGAAGTTGCCGAAGGCTTCGATGACGTGGCCGGCCGCATCCGTGCCCTCGTGGCCGCGCGACAGGATCAGGCGGGTCGAGGCCATGTTGAGCGACAGTCTCAACATGGTCGAGATCAGCAGAATGGTCGGGAAGGCGGAGAATTCAAGCGGCGCCTGGATGAACAGCGACGTCATCAGGATCAGGATCGAGAGCGTGATCGAGATCGCCAGGAAGAGATCGAGGATAATCGAGGGCAGCGGCAGGATCAGCACCACCAGGATGGTGAGGATGCCGAGCGCGAGCGCGATGTCGCCGCGCTTGAGGATGTTGCCAATCTCGGCGAGGGAGGGGAGGCCGGGCTTCGGGCTGCCCATGCCCTTACCCGCGGTGACGTCGACCATGGTTGCTGCCTCCCCGCGCGATTGCCGCCCACGCGCGCCAAACGTCTGCGCGGCGGCCGATGGGCCACCGTTCCGAAAGTGAGGCACCGCACTGGCGTCCACGGGGGGTCTCCCGTTCTACGCGGCCGACGACACTCGACTTCACCCGGCAATTTTTGCCCGGTGTATGGTTAGCAAAGGGTTAACGGGGGAGGCGGCTGGGCGAAATGGGGCCATTTGGGTTGTCATTCGGGGTTTGGCTCTTCGAGCCCCCGGAATGACTGGTGCGATGGAGGACGTGCCTACTTCGCCTTCTGCATTTTCGTCACCGTATACCCCGACGCCGCTTCCTCGGCCTCGAACGTGACCTTGTCGCCCACCCGGACCTGCTTCAGCACCGCCGGGTCCTTGACGCGGTAGACCATGGTCATGGGCTCATCCATGCCGAGGCTTTTCGCCGGTCCGTGCTTGAGCGTGATCTTTCCCGCGCCCTCGTCGATCTTCTTGACCTCGCCGCTGATCGCGGCGCCCCCGGCCGCGAGGGCGCCGAGAGACGGGCCGATGCTAAGCACCAGCGCGGCAGCGATGCGGATGAAATTGTTGATGGGAGGCTCCATTGCTCACTTCACGGTGACGTGGCCGACCATGCCGTAGTCGCGGTGATCGGGGATCAGGCAGGAAAATTCGAACGTGCCGGCCTTGGTGAATTTCCAGACGATCTCGGTCGTTTTGCCCGGCGCGAGCCGTACGCCATTGGGGTCGTCGTGCTCCATGTGCGGATGCTTCTTCATCACTTCGGCATGCGCGAGATTCTCTTTGGTCGTAGCGAGCAGGAATTCGTGGTCCTCCTTACCGACGTTGCGCAGCACAAAGCGGATCTGCTCGCCGTGCTTGACGCTGATGCGCGAGGGCTCATAGGCCATCTCGCTCAGCGCGATCTCGATGGTGCGTGCCGGCTTGTTGGGATCGCCGGGCTCGCCAGCCGAAAAGGTCTCATGGGTGTGATGCTCGTGTGCGAGTGCAGGGGCGGCCAAAAGCGAAAGTGCCGCAAGTATGATCATCGTCGTCTTCTTCATCTTGTTCTCCAGTTGGTGGTCGTCGAAACGTTCGTTCACATCTTCATTTTCTTCATCGGTACGTTTTGCTGCCGCTCCGGCTCCGCGGCTGGCGAAGCGACCTCATAGGCGACGGTGCCTTGCGGGAATTGATAGGGGCCGGGGTCGCTGTAATCGTCACGCGCCATCTCCTCGCGGATCTTCATCACCGTGAACATGCCGCCCATCTCGATCGGGCCGAACTGTCCGGCGCCGGTCATCATCGGCAGCGTGTTGTCGGGCGCGGGCATCTCCATGTTGCCCATCGCCATGCCCGACTGGCCCATTACCATGGCGTCGGGCGCGAGCTTGCCGACCGGACGCGCGAGATCCTTCTTCGAGACGCCGATGAGATTGCGCATGTCGTGGCCCATCGCATTCATGGTGTGATGCGACTTGTGGCAGTGGAATGCCCAGTCGCCGGGATTGTCGGCGAGAACGTCGAATACGCGCACGGCGCCGACCGGCACGTCGGTCGTCGTCTCCGGATATTGCGCACTCTCGGGAATCCAGCCGCCGTCGGTGCAGGTCACCGCAAAACTGTGACCATGCAGATGGATCGGATGGTTGGTCATGCTGAGATTGCCGATGCGCACGCGCACCTTGTCGCCGAGCCGCACCGGCAACGGATCGATGCCGGGAAACACCCGCGAATTCCAGGTCCACATGTTGAAATCGGTCATCTCGTTGACCTTGGGCAAATAAGTGCCGGGGTCGACGCGATAGGTGCTCATCACGAAGACGAAGTCGCGGTCGACGGGACGGAAATCTCGATCGCGCGAATGCACGACGATCATGCCCATCATGCCCATCGCCATCTGCACCATCTCGTCGGAATGCGGGTGGTACATGAAGGTCCCGCTCTTCTTCATCTCGAACTCGTAGACGAAGGTTTTGCCGGGTGGGATGTGCGGCTGATTGAGCCCGCCGACGCCGTCCATGCCGCTCGGCACGATCATGCCGTGCCAGTGCACGGTGGTGTATTCGGGCAATTTGTTGGTGACGAAGATGCGGACCTTGTCGCCCTCGACCGCCTCGATCGTTGGCCCCGGCGACTGGCCGTTATAGCCCCAGAGGTTGACCTTCATGCCTTCGGCGAATTCGCGCACCACGGGCTCGGCGACGAGATGGAATTCCTTCCAGTCGCCGTTCATGCGGAACGGCAGCGTCCAGCCATTGAGCGTGACGACGGGGCGATAATCGGGGCCGCTGCTCGGATGCAACGGCGGCTGCATCACCACCTTGTCCATATGTGTGGCTTCCGGAATTGATGCCGCCTGGACGCGGCCGCTGATCGCTGACGCGCCTGCAAGTGCGGCGGTGCCCAAAAATCCTCTTCGGGAAAACATGCTGGCCTCCGTCTCAGTGTCCGCCATCGCCAGGCGCTGCCGCGGCGATGGTCGTGGCATCGTCGGTGCCGCCCGCAGGTGCGCCGCCGCCGTTGACGGCGGTCTGCAACTCGGACTGCGCGAGAAAGAATTTTTGCTTCGCGTCGATCGCCCCGCGCAGCGAGGAGAGGCGCTGGCGCGCCTCGGTCAGAAGCGCGAAGATATCGACCTGCATGCTGGAGAAGCGAAGCTGCATCTCCTCTGTGATGATTTTTCGCAGGGGCAGGATCTCACGCTGGTAGTGGCTGGCGATGTCGTAGGTCGAGCGATAGGCACGGTAGGCGTCGCGCGCTTCGGAGCGCACAGTGATGGCCCGCTCGGTCAGCCGGTTGAAGGCGAGATTGTAGGTTTCGGTCACCTGCCGCACGCGCACCTCACCGCCATCGAAGATCGGGATCTGGAACTGCACGTCGAAGCCGCGCTCGCGGAACGGCGCGCCTTCCGGATCCTGGGTGCGGCGGGAGACGCCGGCGAGATCGAGCAGCGTGACGAAGCGCGTCGCTTCGGTGAGATTGAGCGATTTTGCCAGCGCCGTGAGCTCGAGCCGCGCGATCTGCAGGTCGATGCGATGAGCCACCGCATCGGTCTCGACGGAGGTCAGCGCGAGCGGCCGGCGCGGCAGCGGCGGCAACGCGTTGGGCAGGCGGAAGTCGAGCCCGTCGTCCCACAGCCCCATCAGCCTCGCGAGCTTTTCGCGCGCACTCGTTGCTGTCTGTCGGGCAGTGGCGAGATCGGCCGTGGTCTCGGCGTAAAACACCTGCTCGCGGGCCTGATCGAGCTTGTTGATCGATCCGGTCTCACCGAGCTTCACGGCGAGCTGCGCGGTGGACTCCGCCGTCGATTTCGCGTCGGCCAGCAGTGCCACCATCTCGTTGGCGGCGACGGCGCGGACATAGCCGCGGCGCACGTCGGCGGCGAGCCGCAGCGTTGCCAGTGCCGCGCGCAGCTGCGCCTGGTGGAAACGGTCGCGGGCGATGTCGGAGCGGAACGGCAGCGTCGCCAGTGCCAGGATATCGCCGATGACCTGGCGCTCGATTTCGCTGGCGCCATCGCCTGAAATCCGCGAGACCGAAAAGACTGGATTGGGCGGCAGGCTTTGCTCGACGAGATCGGTCTCGGCCAGTGCCAGCTCGTCATAGGCAGCTTGCAGCCCCTTGTTGTTGATCAGCGCGATCTGCACGGCGGCATCCGCGCTGAGCGTCCGCGACAGCAGGCGGCGAACGCGATCGTTGACTGTATCGGCCCCCTCGGCCGTCCGCACGAAAGCGACATCCTTGTTGATGCTCCGGCTGGTCAGGTCTGCAACAGTGCTCATGCCGCTGTCGGGCGAGAACGCGGCGCAGCCGGAAAGGCCAAGTGCGACGAATGCGAGCAGGCCGCGCGCGAATGGTTGTTCCATGGCGCGTTCCTACTGGTCCGCTTTGGGTTGAGGCGCGACACTGTCGTTGCGCTCGCGCCATGGCGCCGGCATTGTCGGTCGCAGGCTGGTGTAGGGCGCGATCGTCGAGCGATAGCCGACGCGCGCGACCTTGGCCGCGGGATCGGCAGGATCAGCGCTCGCCAGCGGTGCGGTGGTCGCTGGCATGCAGCCGGACAATGCGAGCGCCGTTGCGGCTAGGATCGGCCGAATGAATCCAAAGTGCCATCCACGCGCCGCAGATGCGACGGCGAGCTTCGCCCCGAAAAGGGTAAGCATGGGTAATCCCTGATCTGTCTGATGACCACGAGCCCGCGCGCAGGTTGCGCGAGGCCTCACGTCGTGACGTCAGGTCAGGCGATAGGGGGACGGTAGAGCAGGGGCGGCGCCTCGCTGTGCAGGCTCACCGCGATCTCGGGCGCACAGGCCGAAATCGGCTGCACCGGCTTGACGACGTCGGGCAGGGCGGCCGGCAGCGCGCTCGCGCACATCATGGCGCAGCAGGGGCCAGGTGTGCCCTTGCCGTCATGATGATGTGGTGCAGGTGCATTCTGCCCAGCGGTCTGGTGATGCGCATGCGCGGCAATGTGATCATGGCCGCCGTCGGCGTGCATCCCGCTCGCACCATGATGGTGCTCCGGCGCGAGAACGACTGTCTGCAAGTCATCGCCAAGGCACGGCGCGGGACCGCTGCCCCACGCAAGCGCGGCTGCCGGCGCGAGGACGCAGAACAGATAGGCGAGGGCGACGAACCACCCCACCCTGATCCGCATCGATCGCGTCAATTGCAACAACATCCCGTCGACATGTCCGTTGCGCGGCCATGATGCACACGCAGATTGCAAATTAATGGCAAAGCCCGGTTCCGCCAAGCTCTTCTTACCGCAGCGCACCGCGCATGCCCAATATCGCAGCATGATGCTTGACCGCAAGGCGGTCAGCGAAGAAGGTCGCGCCGTGCACGCGCCAAATCACCCGCAGCGACCGGCCGGCTTCACCCCTGATTCACGTCAGGCCTGGGTGCGGCTCGTGCTTGCGCTCGTGATCGGATCGATCGGCGCCGTCGGCATGTGGGCGGTCGTGGTCGTGATTCCCGTGGTGCAGGCCGAATTTGCGGCCACGCGCGGCGCGGTGTCGCTGGCCTTTACGCTCATGATGTTCGGCTTCGGCCTTGGCGGTGTGATCGCAGGCAAGATCACCGATCGCTTCGGCATCGTGCCGGCGATGGCGATCAGCATCGCCTTTCTCGGCGTCGCCAACGTTCTGGCTGGGCTGTCGACCCAGCTCTGGCAGTTCGTGGCGGTGTATTTCCTGATCGGGCTCGGCACCTCCGCAACGTTTGCGCCGCTCATGGCGGAAGCCTCGCACTGGTTCGAGCGCTATCGCGGACTCGCCGTGACGATCGTCGCCAGCGGCAATTATGTCGCGGGCGCGATGTGGCCGCCGATCGTGAATTGGGGCGTGCAGACTGCCGGCTGGCGCATGACCCACATCGGCATCGGCATCGTCTGCGCAAGCACGATGACGATGCTGGTTCTAGTCCTGCGCGCCCAGATCGGCGACGACAAGGTTCGCAATCACGCCAACGCGCCGCCGCCGCGCGTCGATCTCGGGCTGTCGACCAACACGCTGACGGTGCTGCTGTCGATCGCCTCGATCTCCTGCTGCGTCGCGATGGCGATGCCGCAGGTCCACATCGTCGCCTATTGCGGTGACCTCGGCTACGGCGTGGCGCGCGGCGCGGAGATGCTGTCGCTGATGATGGGCTGCGGCATCGTCAGCCGGATCGGCTCGGGCTACCTCGCCGACAAGATCGGCGGCATCCCCACGCTGCTGATCGGCTCGCTGGCGCAGTGCTTCGCGCTCGGGTTCTATTTGTTCTTTGACAGCCTGACCTCGCTCTACCTGATCTCCGCGATGTTCGGCCTGTTCCAGGGCGGCATCGTGCCGAGCTACGCCATCATCGTGCGCGAGGCGATGCCGGCAAGCGAAGCTGCGACCCGCGTCGGCATCGTGATCTTCGCCTCCGTGTTCGGCATGTCCTTCGGCGGCTGGGTATCAGGCCTGATCTTCGATGCCACCGGCTCCTATGCTGCCGCCTTCGCCAACGGCGTGGCGTGGAACGCGCTGAACATCGGCATCGTCGCGCTGCTCCTGATCCGCTCGCGCATGAACGCTGCGAAGGCCGGTCCGGGGTTTGCGACCTGAGGCTGGGAGCGATCTCGACAGACCCTCCATCAAAACTTGAAAAACAACCCCATGCACAGTAGGAGAGGCTGGCCGAGTTAGATCTACTGATTTACCGAAATAAACTTGACGCGTCGGGCAAATCAGGGGTAAAAGAGGATCATCGCGCAATCTGCATGACGGAAGGGACAGCCTGAGAATGGAGCACGGCGGGCGTCTATCAGCGCGCACGGCTTCAGCCGACATTTGAGGGCGGCGAGCCCGTTGGCGAATGTGATCGGCTCGACATCCACAATCCTTGACGCGTGAGCGTCGGCTTTTTGAGGCCAAGCGGAAGTTTTTCGTTCAGTCAGAGCATTCCCGACGATCGCTTCGGAGATTGTTCCCATATCGGAGATGCCCGGAAGTGCGCGCCACGCTCTCGAGCGACGCGAATGACCCCTTGGCAGGCAGCCCGTAGCCTGTTTACTTCCCTGCCACCCTGATCCTCCTTGTCCTTTTTGCGCGCGACAGCGCTTCATAATCCTGCTCAGTCTGTCGGGCGTAACTCGCCGCAAATTTCGCTAACGCGTCATCGAGGACATCGCTCTTGCCGCAATACCCCGCGATCATCGCGACGTCCCCAGACTTCGCGTGCGCGAGCGCCAACGCCCAGCCACACAGCCGGCAATAGTCCGGGAGCGTTTCGAGGTTGTCTACCTTGACCCCACCCTTCATGTCCGCCAGCTGACGAATATAGAACTGCTTTCCTTCAACCTCGCCCCAACCCAGAAAGATATCCGGCGAACCCTGCGTCAGACGCTGACCGAATACCACCCTTTGACCGTGATGCCGGAATGGCAGCTTGAGGTCGACGTATGGCGCCAGAACGGAGGCGTTAGCCTCCTTGATCTGCAGGAAGAGGGGATCGCTCTCGCTGGCTCCTTCGAGCATGAGCATCCAGCATTCGGTGCCAACGCTGCCAACGCCCACCACTTTGCGGGCGACGTCCGTGATGTGATAGCGCGAAAGCAGGAGCTTGCGGTCGTAACCGAGCGAGTGAATGTACGAGTGCAGGAAGCGGTCAAGCGCGACTTTGATGGAGGTTCCTTTCTCGGTGTGGGTCTCGCGTACGATCAGCGGAACGTCTTCGATGAATCGATGATGCCCCTTCACGGGCTCGGTCAATTTGTCGAACGTGGTGATGTGTCCTCGTGCTTTCGCCCGATCCATGACATTTCTGGCGAGGCGGCGCGAGTCAGGCGTCAGGCTGCCCAATATGGCGCGCTCGTCGATCCGCTGATACCAGACGCTCAGGTATCCCATCTCAGCGTAGCAATGGATATGCTTTCTGTAGGAGCGAACGCATTCACGAGCGGCCTGTTCGGATTGCGCCTGGTCGCCGCCGAGGAAGTTGGCCGCGACAGTAGCGCTGGCGGCAAGTCGCTTGAGATCCCACTCCCAGGGACCAACATGGATTTCATCGAAATCGTTGATCGAGAAAACCAGATTTCTCTCGGCCGTGGCGTAAACACCAAAATTGCTGATATGCATATCTCCACACGCTGCAACGCGAATGCCTGATACGGGCGATGTCGACAAGTCGCTTGCCATGACCGCAGCTGATCCGCG
Organism: Bradyrhizobium sp. UFLA05-109; assembly: GCF_054185165.1. Taxonomy (NCBI): domain Bacteria; kingdom Pseudomonadati; phylum Pseudomonadota; class Alphaproteobacteria; order Hyphomicrobiales; family Nitrobacteraceae; genus Bradyrhizobium; species Bradyrhizobium sp. UFLA05-109. The sequence goes on from NZ_JBBIAR010000030.1 coordinate 26,390, forward strand.
CAGGAAGGCAAAGGGGTTCGCGAGCATGCGGCTGTAGCGAACGGGCACTAGCTTCTGGACTCGCGTTGCGTTTTGTCGCTCGAGAATATCAATGGGATCAGGACGGTGACTGGACCGGTCATAGATCGCATGCGACGTGCGTGGCACTTGCTTGCGCAAGGCCTTTCCGGCCTCCATTCGCTGGTTGATGGAAGGCTTTCTGATCGTGAAACTTTCAAGCAGAGCGCCTTCTTTGGTCGACCCGAGCATCCGGTAAAAAGTGGGGTCGACATTGGACTGCAATCGAACCATGCCCATGCTGTCCTCCAATAGCTTGCGGATCTCTCGCAATGGCGAAAGCCTAACCTGCTTCAGATATCGCCGCCTAGGCTACCAGACTGGGATTGGAGATGCCGGGACAAAAGGGTCATGGCGGCCAAGTTGCCTCTTGGCCCCTCGCGTCATTTGCTGCGTCTGCTCAATGCGTGGGCTATCGGGACCGAAGCGGACACCGATTGGTCGCAAGCGCTGCCTGGCTCAGTCGCGAATGACGCGAAGCAGACATCCCACAAACGAAGATCATTCTTGCCAACGAGTTTCTATCCAACGCCGACTGCTGGGGCGCTCGTGATTTCTGTCACAGATTGAAAAACCACCCTCCGATATCAACACGAACGGTGGAGGCACGGGCGTGCTTTGAGCCAGATGTTGCTCACATGAGAGGGACGGAAGATCGCGTCATGGCAGCATTAATTATCGGAGTGTTTCTCGTTGCTGCGTTCGCGATCAGCAGGCTCGTTTAGCAAATTGAAGTTCGTTCCCCGAAGTCTTTCAAAGCACGCTGCGCATGGTGAGACGTATCACAGATTGAATAGCAAGGCCGCGCCTATTCTTCGCCTTCAAAGGGAATGGTCCCTCTTAATAATAGCAGGAGCATTCAATATGGGCGAGATTATTCGATTTGTCGCAAAGTCTGAGCGCGAGCGAGCCCGCTTAATTCGAGAAGCCCGCGCGATATATGACAGCATCTTCCCGGCGGCTGATCCGGTCAGGGAGCAGCATGACAAGGCATCGATAAGTCACACGGTCAGCGGCCCCAAAGCCCATCGCGGCGACGGAGGTCTCGTGTCGTGATCAAGGTCATCGCCGTGCTCTGCAGTCTCTCTTCTCCGACGAATTGCCACGAGCAGATCGTCACCACCTCCGACTTCGCCGACGTCTCACTGCAGTCCTGCCTGATGGGCGCGCCGCAGCTCGCCGAGTGGATGAACCAGCATCCAGCAGAGCGCCTGGCGGCATGGCGATGCGTGATTGGCAGCCAGGATCGCAGGGGAGCTTAGCGTGGAAAGCTGCCTCCTCAGACGGTTTGAACCGCTTAACCACGACGGCTGCGGTTACTGACTGCGACCGTTCAATGGCCGGCCCATCGAGCAAGTTCTTGTTTGCGGAGCATGAGCCTGGAAGTGGCCCCAAGCCGAACAGCGCCTAGGCCGTTGTGATGTCGGCTGTCGGTGGTAAACCGGACGTGGGGCAGCTTGCCTTGACCGCCGCTTGTGCCCCGAAGCGCATTGCGCATGGCTCGAAATCCCTCGAGCCATGCTATCCCGTCTTCGGGTGCAGCCGGCGGGCGGCGTGGACTATCGGGTGCCGAATTGCTTGATTTCGGCGACTCGCTTTTCGCCGGGCAACTTGCCCCCGGCCAGCAGGCTGCTGCAAATCCACCGAGATTCTCTGGGTTGCGCGCCAAGGAAAGCCTTGGTCTCTACGCACTGCGCGTAAGTGTTGTAGCTGAGCGTGTCTGTGCACGTTGGCGAGAACATGCTACCATCCATTCCTCCCTGGCCTGCAAGGCTACATCCAACCCAGGGGGCGTTGCCGACCCTGAAACTTGTTTCGCAACCACCGTTGCAGCTGCGGGCTTCTCTCTCCAGCTTGGCAAGCCTCCCCAATGTTGAATTCGGCGCGAACCCTGGCGTTTGAGCGGTTGAGGTGCCGGTTGTCCTGCGGGATGTCACCGTGTTTGACGACCCCCGTTGCGAATGATGGGGCCTTGCTGCCTGGTCCGGCGCATTGACGGTGACACCGGGAAGCGTGCTGGTGGCCGAACCTTGCGACGATGCCGGGCCACACAGGAAGACAGTTGCGAACATAGCGAGGACCGAGGGGGCGACAGCACTTGAAGACAATTTCATGATGATGCCTTTCCAGGACGGACAGGCCGTCCATTGGTCAAAATAAACCACGCGCAATTCGTAGCTTGTATTCTGCAACCTGACTAGCGGCTTGCTCGCCAAAAAGTTGTGCACGCCGGCGTTGCGGGCAACGGATACGCCCAAGCAAGCGCCTGGTGCGCCGCAACAATCGCGTTGGAAGGGCACGGGCACCAGTGCTGTCTTCCGCTCATGGCCTTAAGGGACAAACTGATACTTCCAGGAATGGAAACGGAAGATCGGATCTTCTGGCAAAATAGGAAAATCCGAAAACAATTTGACGCGTCGGGCAAATCACCTCTAAAGTGGCATCATCGAAAGAGTTCGCATCAACCCGCGCGGAGAAATCCGCTGCGGGTTTTATGCTTCGATAACAACCATGCCGCGCTGGGCTCATTTTGGCTGGTGATTCAGGGCGGAGTCCGCTTTCAACACGAGAGCGGACCAACATGCGGCTTAGCCGAGACGGCCGCTTTTGACCCCGAGCGCACATTTTGCAATCGGACGATGGCCTATTCTTCTGCTAAATGACGCTTGCGTAATGCTGCGGCCCCAATGAGCCTCATGCGTCTCGTGCGCGCTCACGGCAGCGATTGGCGGCCCTTCTAAGTGTCGAGCTTGGAGGCTTTCAAACTTTTCTCCGCAGTATAAAAAATGCGCATCGCTTCGGTGACGTACTTTGTCTGATTGTGGGCGCGTTCTTCCGACAGTAGATAGACGTTGCCGTGACGCGCGACCACGCCAGTTCTTGAGAACTCGTTGAGCTTGCGAATTACCGTCGAGCGCGGCAGGCCCACGTAATGCGAGATTTTTGTTGCATTCATAGGTCTGTTTTCTGCGTGGCCCACCATGATTGCGGAGCCAATCAACAACAGCGAATGATCAACAGGCTTCTTGCCGAACACAGAATCGACCATCACACGGGTGAGCGCAATGTACGCTTTCGCCAATGCAAGCCGCTCCGTACGGTGCATAATCGGGTACGTCCCAGGCATGTGACCCTCCTTTGATATTTTCATCACCGTAAGGCTGACCTGGCGATTAACCGGCGGCGATAGCGCAACGACATGAGTGTCCAAAATGGACGCTCTATCACAAGACCGTCGTTAGGATCGGATGTTACTAGCAGATCGCGATCCAACTCAGAGGGGATGTAATGAAGTCCTTTGGAATCTTGTTGAGAGCAGTGGTGTTGACGGGCCTGGGCTGCTCCGCTTCGGTGGCCCAAACCGCAGAACCAACCTACAAAGCCGATCCTGACACCTACAAAGTGATTTTTGAGGACGCTAATTACCGAGTGATCGAAGCGAACCACAAAAAGGGTGTCCACGACAAAGTGCACGGTCACCCCGTGCCGTTTGTCGTGGTTAACCTTGCCGACTGTAAGAACAGGCTGTACGGGGCCGATGGTAAGACAACTGAAAATGTCGCCAAGTCCGGATCAGTGCAGGTATTGCCTGCGATCCCCTCACACTCAGCCGAGAACATCGGCGACGCGGACTGCAAACAAATCTTTGTAGAAAAAAAATAGGCATTCGCGCATCCGAAAAGAGACGCGGCAAACGTCACTCTAGGAGCCGCCGGGGACTGCGCCCGACGGCTCTATTATTTTGGGCGGCCCCGGGTGTCGACCTTCTTCTGGAGGCGCAAATTGACTGCCTATGGCCCTTCGCGTCGTTTGCTGCGTCTGCCCAAAAGCAGTCGCTATCGGGACGGAAGCGGACATCGATTGGTAGTGAGCACTGCCCGGCTCAGTCGCGAATGACCCAAATGAGGCATTCTTGATTTAGATCAACGAGAAATGACATGGCGTTTCGTCTACTCGGGGTTGTCGGGCCACCCGTTAGGCCGAATAATTTCTATGCTCAGCCGCAACGCATTCATGGGAGAGATCACGTGAGTAGAAGCGCGATTTCTTTGATATTGGGTCTTATGCTCTCGCCTATCCTTTCACTCACCACGCAGGCACAGAGCGTCATCACCGAGCAGGAGGCGCAATCCATTGCCAGGGATGCCTACATCTACTTCTATCCGTTGGTGTCCATGGACGTAACCCGCAAGCAGCTTACAAATGTCGAGCCTGGCAAAGGCATCGGCGCGCCCATGAACATGTTGTTCAACGTTCCGACCTTTCCCGCTGCCGACATGAGACAGGTCGTGCGACCCAATTTCGACACGCTGTATTCCTTTGGGTACGTCGACCTCACCAAGGAGCCGATGGTCGTTTCGGTCCCTGACACGGGTGGGCGTTATTACCTGCTGCCCATGCTCGACATGTGGACGGACGTATTTGCGTCGCCGGGTTGGCGCACGACGGGAACGCAAGCGGGCAATTTCCTCGTCACGCCACGCGGTTGGAGCGGAACCGTACCGGAAAAATTTACGCAAATCGAAGCGCCGACCCCATACGTCTGGATTATTGGCCGCACCAAGACTGACGGTCCGGCGGATTACGATGCGGTTCACAAAATTCAGGCCGGGTACAAAGTCACGCCGCTCTCGGAGTGGGGCAAGCCATCCAAACCAGTCGAGGCGAAGATCGATCCGAGGATCGACATGAAGACGCCTCCAAAAATTCAGGTCGATACCATGAAGGGCGGCGATTACTTCGTCTATGCGGCTGAGCTTCTCAAGCTGCACCCGCCCCACCTCACTGACCAGCCGGTTATTGCCCAGATGAAGCGGATCGGCATCGAGCCGGGCAAGAGCCTGGATATGAGCAACCTCGATCCCGTCGTGAGGAAGGCGCTGGACGATGCCCCGGCGGCTGGGCAACAACTCATGGAATGGAAAGTGCCAACTATTGCCCGGGTTGCGAATGGCTGGTCAGTGAATACCGACACGATGGGCGTGTACGGCAATTATTATCTCAAACGCGCCATCGTCGCGCAGGTTGGCCTCGGCGCGAACCTACCGGAAGATGCGATCTATCCACTTAACCTCGCCGACGAAACCGGCAAGCCGCTCGACGGCGCAAGCAAATACTCCGTCCACTTCGACAAGGGCGCTACACCACCGGCAAATGCCTTTTGGTCGATCACGCTCTACGACAGTGACGGCTTTCAGGTAGCAAACAGCCTCAATCGCTTTGCGGTGAGTAGCTGGATGCCATTCAAATACAACCCGGACGGCTCTCTTGACCTCTACTTCCAGAACGAGAGCCCGGGAGCGGACAAAGAGATCAACTGGCTGCCCGCGCCAAAGGGGCCTTTCAACTTGACGATGCGCCTCTACGCTCCGAAATCGGACGCCCTCACCGGCAAGTGGAACCCGCCGCCCATCACGAAGCTTCAGGGCGTGTCGAACCTGATGGCTCAGTGAGCATCAACGCGAGCATCGACGCTCACGCACCGGTGCTCACCTTACGCTGAATGTCGGCTCATGGCCCTTCTCGGACCTCATGCAACGCCGGCATCTTCGACGTTATTGAAGGTTAAACGGACATCACAGACGCGAGAGTCCACGCCTAAACTGCCTGTCCTGCCTTCGACAGCGAGCATCCCGTGATCTTGTAGCTGCCGTCGCTCTGCTGCTCCAGCGTATAGAGGGCGTCCCAGGCTTCGTTATTGGCATCGATGATGTGGACGTACTGGCCGATCCAGTCGCCATCGACCTTGGTCTCGCCGAACTCAAAGCTCTTGTGCCGATAGATCGGTGCGTAGGCACTCTCCACCATCGCCATGAAGATGTCGGCGGCCGGGAAGATCTTCCTGATCGCGGGCGCGGCGTAGGAATAGGCGGCCGCGGCATCGTCGCGGGCAAAAGCCTGCTCCTGGGCGCGGATCACGCTCTTGGCGTCGGCGATGTTGTCGGCCTGCGCGGCCGCAAAACTCAGGAGTAATGTGATCAGCAACACCGCGATGCGCATCACTGGCTCCGTATTATCGTTTTTTCTTCGCCGCCGGTTTTGTCTTTTTGACGGTCGCGCGCGATGATGGTTTGGACTGCACGCGAAGTCCGTCGACGAATACGTCGAGCAGCCTGAGCGCGGTCGATTGCCAGCCGGGTTGGTCGTGCATGTAGCACATGCCGAAGAATGCACGCAGCAGGTCCTCGGGACTGATGTCGGCCCGCATCTGGCCGGCTGCAACCGCACGATCGAGCAGTGAGCCGATGGCTTTGGTCAGACGCTCGAACGAGAAAGCGTGCAGCTCCGACCCGCTCTGCACCGCAAGGGCCAGCGCTGCCGACATGCCTTTCTTGGTCGTGACGAACTCGACATTGGAGCGCAGCCAGCGCCGCAGGGCGTCAACCGGGTCCTTCGCGCTTCTGAGTTGCTCGGCAAGCTCGCCGAGCTGCTCGACCTCGCGGCGGTACACCGCCTCGAACAGTGCCTCGCGCGTTGGAAAATGGCGATAGAGCGTGCCGATGCCGACACCGGCGCGTTTTGCAACGGCTTCCAGGCTCGCCTCCGGCCCGCCCGCGCTGAACACGGCTTTCGCAGCCTCCAGCACGCGCTCGCGATTGCGCACGGCGTCGGCGCGGGGCTTCCGGATGTTGTCGACCTGGTCGTCCATACGGACCAATCTAGATCACGATCTGGTTAGATTGAACCCTTTGCGCGAGGCATCGCGTTGTTTGCACACGGGGTTTTGACGAATTCCAATATTTTTCGACGGCACTTGTGAAACGGAGGGTGCCTCCGTATCTTCGCTGACACGTCGGCTCGTCTCATGTTCGTCCGGCGACAGATCGACTGCGGCCACGGCGGTGGCGCGCATGCGATCGACCATCTCCATATCTGATCGGAGCCCTGTATGACCCACTCCATCAGCCTCACCGTAAACGGTGTGCGGCGCGATTTCCAACTCGACGACCCCAGAGTCACGCTGCTCGATCTCTTGCGTGAGCGTCTGGAACTGACCGGAACCAAGAAGGGATGCGACCGCGGCCAGTGCGGCGCCTGCACCATCCTGGTCGACGGCAAGCGGATCAACTCCTGCCTCGCGCTCGCCGTCAGCCATGACGGCGCCGACATCCTCACCATCGAAGGCATTGCGCGCGGCGACCAGCTTCATCCCGTGCAGGCGGCCTTCATCGCCCATGACGGCTTTCAATGCGGCTTCTGCACGCCCGGCCAGATCATGAGCGCGATCGGGATGATGCGGGAGGCGCAGGCGGGCGATGATCCCGAACGTATCAGGGAATGCATGAGCGGCAATCTCTGCCGCTGCGGCGCCTATGCCGGCATCGTCGATGCCGTGCTCGAGGTGCAGACCGGTGAAGCCAACCAGAGGCGCTCCGCATGAAGCCGTTCGATTACGTCAGGCCTGCGACCATCGCCGAGGCCGTCACCGCCGCCGCGCAGCCCGGCGCGACCTATCTTGCCGCCGGCACCAATCTGCTCGACCTGATGAAGGGCGGCGTCAGCCGTCCGGACCGTCTGGTCGATGTCACGCACCTGAAGGGGCTCGACCGGATCGAGCATCTCCCAGACGGCAGCCTGCGTATCGGCGCGCTCGTTCGTAATGCCGATCTCGCGCATGACCCCGCGTTTGCAAAAGCCTATCCGGCGATTGCCGAAGCGCTGTTGTCGGGCGCCTCGGCGCAATTGCGCAATGCCGCGACCGTCGGCGGCAATCTCCTGCAACGGACGCGCTGTGCGTATTTCTATGACCCCGCCAGCCGCTGCAACCGGCGCGAGGCCGGCAGCGGTTGCGACGCGCGCGGCGGCGAGAACCGGCTGCATGCGGTGCTCGGCTGGAGCGAGGGCTGCATCGCCACGCATCCCTCTGACTTCTGCGTGCCACTTCTCGCACTCGACGCCATCGTCGAGATCGAAGGCAAGGGCGGTCGGCGCGAGCTGCCGCTCGATGCGCTGCACCTTTTGCCGGGCGCAACGCCCGAGCACGAGACGGCGCTCGAGCCCGGTGATCTGATCGTGGCGGTGCGCCTGCCGGCCGCAGCCCGCGATTTCGCCAGCCATGCGCGCTATCTCAAGGTCCGCGAGCGCACCTCCTATGCCTTTGCCGTGGTATCCGCCGCGGCAGCGCTGAGGATCGAGAACGGCAAGATCAGCGATGCCCGGCTTGCGCTCGGCGGTGTCGCCGCAAAGCCCTGGCGCGCCCGCGCTGCCGAAGCGGTGCTGAAAGGTGCCACGCCCGAGCCGTCCGCCTTCCGCGAAGCCGCGCAAGCTGCGCTCGCTGATGCAAGGCCGTCCGGCGACAACGCCTTCAAGATCGAGCTCGCGCGCCGCATCGTCGTGCGCGCGCTGACCCTTGCCGCCGCTGGAACGCCCGCGCGCATTCCAGCACTGCCGGCCTCTCCCTTTGCTTCCGGAGCCCTGCATGCCTGAGATCAGCCTCACCTCCGCCCCCGCTCACATCCGCCATGGCTCGAACATGGGCCAGCCGCTGACCCGCCGTGATGGCGTTCTGAAGGTCAAGGGGCAGGCCGCCTACGCCGCGGACCATCATCCGCCGGGCATGCTGTTTGCGGTCATTGCGGTGTCCAGCATCGCGCGCGGCCGCGTGACGGCGCTCGACGTCGCGGCGGCCAAAAGCCACAAGGGTGTGGTCGAGGTCATGACGTCGAAGCACAAGCCTGAGCTCGCGATCGACCCCGACATCAAGACCAATCCGTTCGTGTTCCGGATGGAAGTCCTGCAGAGCGATGAGATCCGCTACGCAAACCAGCCGATCGCCGTCGTGATCGCGGAGACGCTGGAGGCGGCCACTGAGGGCGCAGCGCTGCTGGCGCCGCGCTATGAGGCGCTAAACCCTCGCGTCGGTCTCGATGCCGGCGAAGCGTTCGCACCGCCCGTCGTCGGTGTTGGCAATCCTGCACAGGTGCAGCATGGCGATATCGACGCCGGGCTCGCTGCGGCCGCAAAGCGGTTAGAGGTGACCTACGAGACGCCGCCGCAATATCACAACGCCATGGAGCCGCACGCGATCGTCGCTAGCTGGGACGGCGACACGCTCTCGATCGATACGCCGAGCCAGGCCATGGTGATGGCGCGCGCCCGCGTCGCCGAGCTGTTCGGCATCGCGCCGGACAAGATCCGGATCCGCAGCCCGTTCCTCGGTGGCGGTTTCGGCTCGAAGGGATTTTTGACGGGACCGCAGATTCTCGGCGTCATGGCGGCGAAGCTGGTCGGCAAGCCGGTGAAGCTCGTGCTGCGCCGTGAGCAGATGTACGGCCCGGTCGGCCATCGTGCGCCGACGCGGCAGCGTTTGCGGATGGGCGTCGACGCGGACGGGCGCTTCACCGCGATCGATCACCACGCGAAGACGGTGTCGAGCAGCTACGACGATTTCTACGAGCCCGCCGCGGATGCATCGCATACGCTCTATGCGAGCCCCGCGATCAGGACCTCGCACGAGGCGGCGCGCGTCGACACCGGCACGCCGCTATTCATGCGCGCGCCCGGCGAAGCGACGGGATCGATCGCGCTCGAAAGCGCGATCGACGAGATGGCGCTCGCCTGCGGCATGGACCCGCTCGCCTTCCGCCTGAAGAACTATGCCGAGGTCGAGCCGACCACCGGCAAGCCGTTCTCCTCAAAGGCGCTGCGCGCCTGTTACGAGCAGGGCGCGGCGCGCTTCGGCTGGAGGAGCCGCCCGCTTGCGGCGCGGCAGATGCGCGATGACTCCGGTCTCCTGGTTGGCTGGGGCATGGGGACGGCGACTTTCCCCGCGCTGATGTTCCAGGCCGAGGCGCGCGCGGCGATCCGCCGCGATGGCACCGGCGTGATGGAGATCGGCGCGCACGACATGGGGCAGGGCGCCTGGACCGCGCTCGCCCAGATCGCGGCTGATGGCCTCGGCCTCGATGTCGATCGCGTTGAGTTTCGCTCCGGTACCTCCGATCTGCCCGATGGTGGCATTGCCGGCGGCTCGGCGCATACGGCGACCGCGGGCAATGCGATCCACAATGCCGGCGCGGCCGCAATTGCAAAGCTCGCCGATCTCGCAACCCGTGACGAGCGTTCGCCGCTGTTCGGCGCCGGCAATGCCGGCGTGATCGCGCGCGATGGAAAACTGTTCCGGCGCGACGACGAGAGCCGCGGCGAGAGCTATGCCGACATCCTCGCGCGGGCCGGCCTTGCCGAGGTCGATGCGCGCGGCACCGGCGCACCGAATCCGACGGCGCAGACCGACTATGCCATGCATGCGCACGGCGCGGTCTTTGCCGAGGTGAAGGTCGATCCCGAGCTCGGGCAGATCCGGGTCTCGCGCATGGTCGGCGCGTTCGCCGCGGGCCGCATCATCAATCCGCATCTGGTGCGAAGTCAGCTTGCCGGCGGCATGATCTGGGGCCTGTCCTTTGCGTTGCACGAGGAAGCCATCATCGACCGGCGCAGCGGCCGGATCATGAACGCCAATCTCGGCGAGTACCACATCCCCGTGAATGCCGACGTGCCGCCGATGGGCGTGCTGACGGTCGAGGAGCACGATCCGCACGTCAACGCGCTCGGCATCAAGGGCGTCGGCGAGATCGGCATCACCGGCAGCGCCGGCGCGGTGGCGAACGCCGTATGGCATGCGACCGGCGTGCGCGTGCGCCGCTTCCCGATCCGGATCGAGGAGCTGCTGACGCCGCTGTGAGATGCTTTGTTCACCTCTCCCGCTTGCGGGAGAGGTCGACGCGCTCGGCAGCGCACTTGCGCGCCTGAGCGCGGTGGGTGAGGGCTCTCTCCTTTGAGGGAGTCTTTCTGCGGAGACACCCTCTCCCCAGCCCTCTCCCGCAAGCGGGAGAGGGGGCGCAGCATCTCCGCGGCCGCTATCTCCTCAGAACGTCGGCGGCGTGCAGGCCGAGATCACCTCGCATGGCTTGCCGCCGACGCAGCGGAAGCGGTGCGGCCTGCGGCTTTCGAAATAATAGGCATCTCCCGGGTTGAGGATGCGCCGCTCGTCCTCCACCGTGACCTCGAGCTTGCCGGAGATCACGACGCCGCCTTCCTCGCCGTCATGCACCAGCGGCACGCGGCCGGTGTCGCTGCCCGGCTCGTAGCGCTCTTTGAGGATCTGCAGGCTCCGGCCGAACAGATTGTCGCCGACCTGGCGGTAGGAGATCGGCTTCTTGCCGACCTCGGTCAGCTCCTCGGCGCGATAGAAGATCTTGCGCCGCGTCTCCGGCTCCAGCGCGAAGAACTCGGCGAGGCCCATCGGAATGCCGTCGAGGATGCGCTTGAGCGCGCCGACGGACGGGTTCATCTGGTTGGATTCGATCAGCGAGATCGTCGAATTGGTGACGCCGGAACGCTTGGCGAGTTCGCGCTGCGACAGCTTGTGGCGCGCCCGGATGAATCGCAGCCGTCCACCGATGTCGACGCTCATGGGCAAATCCCTGTTGCAGGTGTTGCGGATCGCGCAAATATGGACCGGCCGCCCCAACCAGATCAATGGGTTGCAGCCGTGCAGAAAAGGACTTGTTGCGCTTCTAAAGCCGTGGCTCTGCTTCCGGGTCAGCAAAGGAGCGGCCCGTGACCCTTCACCAGATTCCGAACACCATCAAGACCGATTCGCACTGGATGCCGTTCACGGCCAACCGGCAGTTCAAGAAGGCGCCGCGCCTGTTCTCCTCGGCCGAGGGCATGCATTACACCACCGTCGACGGTCGCAAGGTGATCGACGGCTCGGCGGGCCTGTGGTGCGTCAACGCCGGCCATGGCCGCAAGCAGATTGCGGCAGCGGTCGAGAAGCAGCTCATGACGCTCGATTTCGCGCCGTCGTTCAATATGGGTCATCCGCTTTCGTTCGACTTCGCCGAGCGGCTCGCGGAGATCGCGCCAAAGGGCCTCGATCGCATCTTCTTCACCAACTCCGGCTCCGAGTCGGTCGACACTGCGCTCAAGATCGCGCTCGCCTATCATCGCGCCACCGGCCAGTCGAGCCGCACCCGCCTGATCGGCCGCGAGCGCGGCTATCACGGCGTCGGCTTCGGCGGCATGTCGGTCGGCGGCATGGTGGCGAACCGCCGCGCCTTTGCGACCCATCTGCCGGGCGTCGATCACATCCGCCACACCCATGATCTCACCCGCAACGCCTTTGCCAAGGACCAGCCGGCCCATGGCGCCGAGCTTGCCGACGATCTCGAGCGCCTCGTCGCGCTGCACGGGGCCGAGACGATCGCCGCCGTCATCGTCGAGCCGGTGCCGGGCTCGACCGCGGTGCTGCCCCCGCCGCAGGGCTATCTCAAGCGCCTGCGCGAGATCTGCGACAAGCACGGCATCCTCCTGATCTTCGACGAGGTCATCACCGGCTTCGGCCGCCTGGGTACGCCGTTCGCCGCCAATTTCTTCGGCGTCACGCCGGACCTGATGACGACGGCCAAGGGCATCACCAACGGCACCGTGCCCTGCGGCGCCGTGTTCGCGAGCCGCAAGGTGCATGACGGCGTGATGACCGGCCCGGAGGGCCAGATCGAGCTGTTCCACGGCTACACCTATTCGGCGCACCCGGTGGCCTGTGCCGCCGGCATCGCGACGCTCGACATCTACAAGGACGAGGGCCTGCTCACCCGTGGCGCAGGGATCGCCGACTACTGGCGCGATGCGCTGCATCAGCTGAAGGGGCTGCCGAACGTCGTCGACATCCGCAATTGCGGCCTGATGGGCGCGGTCGAGGTCGCACCGCGTGATGGCGCGGTCGGCGCGCGCGGCTATGACATCATGGTCGATTGCTTCAACACCGGTCTTTACCTGCGCATGAGCGGCGACTCCTTTGCGATGTCGCCGCCCCTGATCGTCGAAAAGAGCCACATCGACCAGATTGTCTCGATTCTCGGCGACGCCATCAAACGCGTGGCCTGATAATTGCTCTCGCGGTTCTCGACCAGTTGTTCTTGCTAAAGCGCGATGAAATTGAGATGAATCGTCATCGCGCTTTAGGTTGTTGTTTGAGCATGATCTTTTCGGAAAACCGCTTCACACTTTTCCGGATCATGCTCTAGCGGCGCGACATACGCCGCGGGAGTGGTGTCAAACGTGAAAGTCCTGATCCTCGGCAGCGGTGTCATCGGTGTCACCTCTGCCTATTATCTCGCGCGTGCCGGCCATGAGGTGACGGTCGTCGACCGTCAAGGCGAGCCGGCGCTCGAAACGTCCTTTGCCAATGCCGGCGAGGTCTCGCCCGGCTATTCCTCGCCGTGGGCCGGTCCCGGCGTGCCGGTGAAGGCGATCAAATGGCTCTTGATGAAGCATGGTCCGCTGGTGATCCGGCCCAAGGTCGATCCCGTGATGTGGGTCTGGCTGCTCAAGATGCTGCGCAACTGCACGTCCGCGCGCTATGCCGTCAACAAGAGCCGGATGATCCCGATCGCGGAATATAGCCGCGATTGCCTGCGCGCGCTGCGCCGGGACATCGGCATTCAATATGACGAGCGCTCGAAGGGGACGCTCCAGCTGTTCCGCTACCAGGCGCAGCTCGACGGCACGGCTGAGGATATCGCCGTGCTCAAGCAGTATGGCGTGCCCTACGAGGTGCTCAATCGTGAGGGCTGCATCGCGGCAGAGCCCGCACTCGCCGGCGTGAAGGAAAAGATCGTCGGCGGCCTTCGGCTGCCCGAGGACGAGACCGGCGACTGCCACATGTTCACGCAGGCGCTGGCCGCAGAGGCCGAAAAGCTCGGCGTGCGCTTCATGTTCAACACGTCCATCGACGGCATCGTCACGGACGCCTCGCGTGTCACCGGTGTGGCGACCGGTGCCGGCCTGTTGCAGGCGGATGCCTATGTCGTCGCGCTTGGAAGCTGGTCGTCGCGCCTCGTTGCTCCCCTCGGGATTTCCCTGCCGGTCTATCCGGTGAAGGGCTATTCGATCACGGTGCCGATCAAGGATGCTTCCGGCGCGCCGGAATCGACCGTGATGGACGAGAGCTACAAAGTTGCGATCACGCGGCTTGGCAATCGCATCCGCGTCGGCGGCACCGCGGAGATCTCCGGCTATTCCGACAAGCTCTACGCCGCGCGCCGCGCCACGCTCGATCACTCGGTGTCGGATCTGTTCCCGCGCGGTGGCGATCTCTCCAAGGCCACGTTCTGGAGCGGTCTGCGACCGATGACGCCCGACGGCCCGCCCGTGATCGGCGCCACGCGCTATCCGAATCTCCATCTCAATACCGGCCACGGCACGCTTGGCTGGACCATGTCCTGTGGCTCGGGCCGCGTGCTCGCGGACATGCTGTCGGGCAAGAAGCCGGAAATCGATACGAGCGAGCTGACGCTGGATCGTTACAATCACCGGTTTGGGTGATTTGCGCTGTCATTCCGGGGCGCCTCGAAGAGGCGAACCCGGAATCTCGAGATTCCGGGTTCGATGCTTCGCATCGCCCCGGAATGACGCAGATTAGCTCGTCCCAGTCACGCAGTTTACCCACAGCACGACTGCCTTCGCATCATCAGCCGGGTTGGAAAACCGGTGCGGCCGCCGGCTTGCAAACCGAAAACTATCGCCCGTCTTCAGCGACCACGTCTCCGTATCCACCGTCAGCATCATCTCGCCTTCGAGCACGAGGCCGGCCTCTTCGCCGTCATGGGTGTAGAGCTCATCGCCGGTCGAGCCACCGGGCTCGAGATGCACCAGGAACAGGTTGAGCCGGTTCTCGGCGCCCGCGGCGCTCAGCAGCTGTTTCGAAATGCCGGTGCGCCAGAGCTTCAGCTCCGGACGTTGCATACCGCGCGTCACCACGGAATCCGATGTGCCGTCCGTGCTCGGGCTCGCGCCGAACAGCGCGGCGATGCCGACCCCGAGCACGTCGGCGAGCGTCGCAAGCACGCGCAGCGATGGCGAGGACAGGCCGCGCTCGATCTGGCTGAGGAAGCCGATCGACAGCGACGTGCGCTCGGCGATCGTCTCAAGTGAGAGCTGCCGTGTCCGCCTGAGATCGCGGATGCGGCGTCCTACCGCGACGTCCATCGCCGGCTCGGCCGGCTTGGCGACGGCTTTTGCCCTCTTCACCGCCTTCACGGCGGCCGGTTTGCGCATTCTTTTGCCACCGCTCACGTCAAACCGCTTCCTTCATGTGCATGAAAACCGCTTGCATCACCCGCGAAAGTGTGACCAAATTTTCATATTGGTGAAAATAAGCCGAAACGGCCTGACCCGCAACATCTGCCCTCACAAGCTGCGCGGGTGCGCAGCCATCGGCCGAACCCAACAGGGGGATTGCGATGAAGCGTTTCGTTCAGGCCGCGGTCGCGGCGCTCGCCCTTGCAGCCAGCATGCCGGCATCCGCGCAGCAGGTGCTGAAGGTCGGCTCGACCCCGACGGGCATTCCCTTCACCTTCCTCGACACCAAGACCAACACCATCCAGGGCGTCATGGTCGATCTCATCACCGAGGTCGGCAAGGACGCCGGCCTCAACGTCCAGATCGAGCCGATGCAGTTCTCGGCGCTGATCCCCTCGCTGACCTCGAACAAGATCGACATCATTGCCGCCGCAATGTTCATCACCGCGCCGCGCAAGGAGGTGATCGACTTCTCCGATCCGATCTACACCTATGGCGAAGGCCTGGTGGTGCCGAAGAGCGACACCAAGGCCTATACCTCGCAGGAGGATCTGAAGGGTGAAGTCGTCGGCGCCCAGGTCGGCACCGCCTTCGTCGACGCGCTGAAGAAATCGGGCCTGTTCAGCGACGTGAAGGCCTACGACACCATTCCCGACATCCTGCGTGACGTGAACGCCGCGCGCCTCAAGGCCGGCTTCGCCGACTATCCGATCCTCGCCTACAACCTCAAGCAGGGTGGCTTCCCCGAGGTGCGCCTCGTTGCGAGCTACAAGCCCGTGACCGTCGGCTCGGTCGGCATCGGCGTGCGCAAGAGCGACACCGAGCTGCTCGGCAAGATCAATGCCTCGCTCGGCCGGCTGAAGGCCAACGGCACCGTGGACAAGATTCTCGCCAAATGGGGCCTGAAGGGCTGATCGCCGATGCAGGGCTTTTGGCGCGACACCGTCGAGTTCTTCCCGATCCTCCTCAACGGCGTCGCGCTCACGATCGTCGTCACCATCGGCTCGCTGATCCTCTCGACGCTGCTCGGGCTGGTCTGGGCCCTGATGCGGGTCTCCGGCATCGGCTTCCTGTCGGGCCTGAGCGCCAGCGTGATCAACGTGATCCGCGGCATCCCGATCATCGTGCTGCTGTTCTATCTCTATTTCGTGATGCCTGATCTTGGCGTCACGCTCACGGCATTGCAGGCCGCGATCCTCGGCCTCGGCATCGCCTATTCGGCCTATCAGGCGGAAAACTTCCGTGCCGGCATCGAGGCGATCGACAAGGGGCAGATCGAGGCAGCGCAGACCATCGGCATGGGCTGGTGGCTCACCATGCGTCGCGTGGTGCTGCCTCAGGCGGTGCGCATCGTGCTGCCGCCCTACGGCAACGTCATGATCATGATGCTGAAGGATTCGTCACAAGCCTCGACCATCACGGTGGCCGAGCTGGCCTTACAGGGCAAGCTGATCGCCTCCTCGACCTTCAAGAACACCAGCGTGTTCACGCTGGTGGCGCTGATGTATCTCACCATGAGCATCCCCTTGATCCTGCTCGTCCGTCATTTCGAGAAGCGGGCCGGCAAGCGATGATCGAGCTCGACGACGTCCACAAGAGCTTTGGCAAGGTCGAGGTGCTCAAGGGCATCACGGCATCCGTCGAGAAGGGCGAGGTGGTCTGCATCATCGGCCCGTCCGGCTCCGGCAAGTCGACCATCCTGCGCTGTATCAACGGGCTCGAAAGCTACGACCGCGGCGACATCAGCATCGAAGGCACGCGCGTCGATCGCAATGCGCCATCGATCGTCTCGATCCGCACGCAGGTGTCGATGGTGTTCCAGCGCTTCAACCTGTTCCCGCATCGCACGGCCCTTGAGAACGTCGTCGAGGGGCCGCTCTATGTAAAGAAGGAGCCGCGTGCCGCGGCGCTCGAGCGCGGCCGCGCGCTGCTCGCGCAAGTGGGCCTCGCCGAAAAAGCCGACATGCATCCGCCGCAGCTCTCCGGCGGTCAGCAGCAGCGCGTCGCGATCGCGCGCGCGCTCGCCATGCAGCCCAGGGCGATCCTGTTCGACGAGCCGACTTCGGCCCTCGATCCCGAACTCGTCGGCGAGGTGCTTTCGGTGATGCGCAAGCTCGCCGATGACGGCATGACCATGGTCGTCGTCACCCACGAGATGGGCTTTGCCCGCGACGTCGCTGATCGCGTGCTGTTCATCGACGGCGGCGTCATCGTCGAGCAGGGGCCGGCGAAAGCGGTGCTCAACCAACCGCAGCATGCGCGGACGCAAGACTTCTTGCGCCGCGTGCTGCATCCGCTCTGATCCGGTGTCCGACATGACCGCACGCCTGCCTTTGCCGCCCTCGCTCTACGCCGACACCGCCGTTGCGCCGGTGGCCACGCCGCCACTCGATGCGGACAAGACCGTTTCCGTTGCCATCGTCGGCGGCGGCTACACCGGCCTGTCTACGGCGCTGCATCTGGCTGAGCAGGGTGTCGACGCGCTGGTGCTGGAGGCGCAGGAGCCGGGCTGGGGCGCGTCCGGCAACAATGGCGGCCACACCAATCCGGGGCTGAAGCACGATCCCGATCAGATCGAGGCCGATTTCGGCGCTGATCTCGGCCGCCGCATGATCGGATTCTCCTACGGCACGACGAATTTTACGCACGACCTGATCCGCCGTTACCAGATTCCCTGCGAGGCGCGGCAGAACGGCACGCTGCGGGCGGCCTACAATGAAGCGAGCGCCGCGGCGATCGAAAGCACCGCAAAGCAGTGCATTCGCCGCGGCATGCCGGTGACGCTGCTTAATCGCGAGCAACTGCGCGAGATGACCGGCAGCGATCGCTATCTCTGCGCCATGTTCGATGCGCGCGGCGGCGATCTGCATCCGCTGAGCTACGCCCGTGGCCTCGCGCGCGCCGCTATCTCGGCCGGTGCGAACGTGCACGGCGAAACCCCGGCGCTCTCCCTTCGCCGTGAAGGTACGCGTTGGCGCATCGAGACGCCGCGCGCGGTGGTACGTGCCGAAAAGGTGCTGCTCGCCACCAACGGCTTTACGGATGATCTCTGGCCCACGCTCCGCCGCACCATCGTGCCGGTGTTTTCGTCGATCGCCGCGACCGCACAGCTCTCCGACGAGGCGCCCGTTCGATCATGCCGACGCGTCCGGTGCTCTACGAAAGCGGGCACATCACGGTCTACTATCGCATCGATCAGCACAACCGCCTGCTGATGGGCGGCCGCGGCCCGATGCGCTGGATCAACGCGCCGTCCGATGTCGCCTATCTCATGCGCTATGCCGAGCGGCTGTGGCCGCAGCTCGGGGGCGTCGCCTGGACCCATGGCTGGAACAGCCGTCTTGCGATCACCAAGGATCACTATCCGCATGTGCACGAGCCGGCGGAGAACATCCTGATCTCGCTCGGCTGCAACGGCCGTGGTGTCGCGCTCTCCACAGCGATGGGCGCCCAGCTCGCTCGCCGCCTGATCGGCGGCAGGAGCGCCGAAATCGACATGCCCATCACAGGCATCAAGCCAATCCCGCTGCACGCCTTCTGGCCGGTCGGGGTCAAGAGCGCGGTGATCGCCGGTCGCGTGCGGGACCGGCTGGGGATCTAGCGCGCGTTTGGATTTGACGCAGGTGCGCTCGCTCTCCCGCTTGCGGGTAGGGCAATCGCATATGACGCAAACGCTAGCGGCGCTGAAGCTTCCACATCGTCATGGCCGGGCTTGTCCCGGCCATCCACGTCTAACCCGCAGCACAAAGAACGTGGATGCCCGGGACAAGCCCGGGCATGACGACCTAGTCGATGATCATATGCGATTGCCCTGCGCAAGCGGGAGAGGTGCAGCGATGCTCGCGGCCCGATCGACTTTCCTTCTCAGCCTTCCGCCACCGCATCGGCCCACGGCTGGAAGATATCGACTGCGCCGGAATTCGTGTCGCCCTCGCGCATCACGACGCTCGGGCAGGCGAACTTCATCGGCACGGCCTGCACCTGCGTCTCCTCATAATCGAAGCGCGCCGCGAGCGCCTTGCGGGCGTCCGCGGGCAGTCGCCGATCGCCGGTCACGACGGCGCCTTCGCTGGCGTCGATGCGCGGCTGGTGAATTGCGGCATCGAGGTCCATGCCATAATCCATCGCGAAGGAGAGGAGTTGCGTGACCGCGGGCAGGATGCGGCGGCCGCCGGAGGCGCCGACCGCGAGGCGCTTGCCGTCTCTGGTTTCGGCGATCACCGGCGTGATGTTGGTGAGGCAGCGCTTGCCGGGCGCCAGCGAATTGGTCGTGCCGGGCGTCGGGTCGAACCACATGATGCCGTTGTTCATGGGAATGCCCGAGTGCGGCGTCACGTATTTCGAGCCGAAGGTCGACAGCAGCGTCTGCGTCACCGCGGCCATGTTGCCGTGGCGATCGACCACGGAGAAATGCGTGGTACAGCCGGGCGCGAGATATTCGGCGCCGAGCGACCGCCTGCCATCGGCATCGCCCATGTCGTTGAGCCGTTCGCGATAGGCCGCTTGCAGGGCGGCGGCGTATTCAGCGTAGGCCGCAGCATCGGGTGCGCCTTCCGGCTTCAGGTTTTGTTGCAACAGGCGCAGCGCATGCGCAAGTGTCGGGCCGGCGGTGAGCTCGGGCGTCGCAAACACCTCGCCACCACGATAGGGAATTTTCAGCGGCTCGCGCAGATGGGCGCGGAAGGAGGCCAAATCCTCGACCGAGAGGGCGCCGCCATCAGCCCGGATGTCGGATGCGATACTTCTGGCTAGATCGCCCTGATAGAAGTCGCGCGGGCCCGATGCGGCAAGGTGCGACAGCGTCGCCTGCAATTTCTGCTGCGGTAACCGCGTCTCGGCCTTGATGCCCCACGGCGCATTCGGGGGCAGACCGTCGACAAGATACGCCTCGGCGCTGGCAGGATAGCGCCGCAGGTCAGCCGCCGAGCTTGCGATCATCAGCGTCGTCCACCAGTCGACCAGCAGGCCTTCGCCGGCGAGTTTTGCGCTCGGTGCGATCAGGTCCTTCCACGGTAGCCTGGCGTGGCGGCGATGGGCTTCCTCCATGCCGGCGACGACGCCGGGCACGGCGATCGAGCCCGGACCGTGGACGTTGCGGTCGTCCTTCACCCGGACCCAGGGAAAGAGGTCGGAGGCCGCGCCTTTTCCAGTGAGCGGATAATCCTCGACGCGCAGGCTTTGCGGCGCACGCATGTTGTAGTCGATCACCTCATAGCGGTTGTCGGCCGCGCGATAGAGCACCATGATGCCTCCGCCGCCCATGCCGCTCATCCAGGGCTCCAGCACGTTCAGCGCGAAGGTCGTGGCGATCACCGCATCGACGCAGTCGCCGCCGGCCGCCAGCACCTCGGCCCCGATCTCGGCCGCGCGGCGTGACTGCGCCGCGACGATGCCGCCTTTGGCGTGGCGCGCGGGTTTGCGTGGCTCTTGGGCATAGCTGAACTGGTGGGACATGGCGCTCATATTGCGTTGGATGGAATTGCACTGCGCTGGTGTAGCGACGAGAGCATGGCACATCGCGACCAGTGATCCATGGGAAAGCGTAACATGGCAGGTGTGAAGGAGACGCAAGATGGCCGGATAATCCGACGCTAGTCCCCGATCCTTGCAAACACCTCTTCCGCCGGCACCGGCGGCTCGACGTTGAACGTCTCATCCAGCACCCGTCGCAGCTCGTCGGCGCTGTCGATCGTGCGCTCGCTTCTGACCTCACCGTCGCGCCCTTCGATGGTCAGCCGCCGGTTGGCGAGCTTGTAGCGCGCATCCGCTGCGACACGCTCCATGATCAGCGTGCTGGTGAAGGGCGGGATGGAGCTCGTCGAGGTGAAATAGTTGCCGAGCTCGTAGTCGGATTGAAGCTGCGGGACCAGGTCGAAGACGTACATGGTCCGCCAACCGCTGGGCTGTCTCGCACTGATCGAGAACAGGCCGTTGGTCTCGCTGATCCGGAAAGTACCCATCGCGGTGCGCTGCTCGATCTCCGTCCGGAACTGCAAGGGGCTATCCAATACGCAGACGCCGAATCCGACATCGGCGATGTAGGGACCCTCGGGCAGGTCGACCTTGAGCAGCATGTGGACCTTTGGACCCAACGGACTATCGGGTGGCGACATCCAGCGCACCCGGCCGGACAGGCCTGTCACCGCAAAGCCGATGGTCTCGAGCGCCGCCTTGAACAGCGCATTCTGCTCGAAGCAGTAGCCGCCGCGCCGGGAGTCGACGAGCTTGGCCTGCACGGCCGGCAGATCGAGGTCGACCGGCCGGCGCAACAGCGGATTGAGCCCCTCGAACGGGATCGCGTCGACGTGAGCGCGGTGGAGTGCCGTGAGGGTCGCCAGATCCGGCTTGACCGCCGCGCCGTGGCCGATGCGTGCCAGGTAATTGTCCAAATGGAATTCATGCGACATGAAATGGTCCCTGCGGCCTGAAAAGGCGGGCAGGGTAGACAAGGCCGTTTCCTGTTGGAAGCTTTAATCGTGGCGGGAGGGGGCGGGACCGGGACGGATGACGTCCTTCGATCCGGTGGGCGAGGCTCAGAGCCTGCCGTCAGGCCGGCGTTTGCCGTGCCTGGCGTGCCATTTCGGCCCCGGGCCACGCATGTAATGCAGCTCGGGGCGGTAGGGATTGCCCGCGAGCTTCACCAGCGTCTGCCACCGCGAGGCGATCGCGGAGACGTGGTGGCGAAGCAGCGTGAGCGAAGCGATCAGCATGGCAAAGTCCTCAGTGCGGCCTGCCGAGCATGGAGCTGAACGGCAGGTCGAAGATCTCCTCGCCGTCGTCGTCGCTGACGTGCAGGATCCAGTCGCGCCAGTCTTCGTCGCCGGGCACCATGATCATCGAGCGCATGATTTGCGCAGCGCGGTCGCAGGCCTCGGTCAGATTCGACACGGCGGTGCCGTGCCGGTCGATCAACATGCCGTCAGTATTCGAGCAGTGAAAAAAAACCTGGACCATAGCCGCCTCCTCCACGAAGCGAATCGGACGCAATCAACCCATAACACTCTGACGTTGTCGGAAATATTCGGGTTCAACCCGGTAAGGGAATTTACGGATGTTCCGATTCACGGGACGGTGAGCGCGTTACCGATTCTTAACCATCGGCTGGACGGCGCAGCGGAGCCGTGGAACTCTCGATTTGCCGGGGACGGGGGAGGGGGAAAGCCTTGCGATTTACGAGAAAGGCCGTTGGCCGGCCGCGCGCGCTCGCATGCGTTCTGCTGGCTGCGGGGCTTGGCTTTGCGCCGCCGGCATCGTCCGACCCGATCCGGAAAAGCGGCTATGCGATCGGCACGGACACCTGCGGCAGTGGCGATCTCGCCTTCCCGAGACTTAAGATCGACCTCCGCCAAGGGTTTTGCGCCGGTCTCGTCGCCAGCGAAGACGATCATCTGAAATTCCCGCGATCGATCATCCAGATCCCCGGACATGAGCTGTTCGTGGTCGCCGACATGGGCGGCTGGGGCCACACCGACGGTCGACTGTTGCTGCTCGATCCCCGCGCGGCCGAGGGCAAGCGGATCAGGGAGCTGCTGACGGGGATCGAATATCCCTTCGGTCTGGCGATCGGTCCCGACAAGAGGCTCTATGCCTCCACCGACGAGACGATCTTCCGCGTCGATCCGCTTGCCGACAATCCGCGCGGCACGGTCGAAACCATCCTTCACCGTCTGCCGGGCCGCCGGCTCACCCTGCCTGATGGCACCAGGCTCGAGGAGAGCGCGCATCCGCTCAAGCAGTTCGTGTTCGACCGCACCGGGCGGCTGTTCGTCAATGTCGGCTCGCATAGCGATGACTGCATTACCCAGCCGCCGATCACCGGGCCATGCGCGCCGGCGGAAGGCGCCTCGGCGCTCGCCGCGATCTGGATGTTCACGCCGCCTTCAGGCGGCGTCTTCCCCGCATTGAAGCCCAACGATCTCAATCCGCCGCACGAGGTCTATGCGCGCGGCTTGCGCAACTCGATGGCGCTGGCGCTGCACCCGCAATTTCCCGATCCCGGCTACGCTTTCCTGCAAGGTGAGAACGGCCGCGACCTGCCTGATATCTTCAAGCCGAACGAGGAGATCAACGCGATCGAGCAGGGCAAGCACTACGGCTGGCCCTATTGCTACGACCTCTCCACGGTGAGCCCGGAATTCAGGCTGGTGCTGCAATCGGGGCCTTACAAGAACCTCTGCGCCGGGAATGCCCTCTACAAGCAGCCGTTTTCGCTGCTGCCGCCGCACGGCGCGCCGCTCGGGATGCTCTACTATCACGGCCAGAAGTTTCCGGAGCTGGAAGGCAGGCTGCTGATCGCCCTTCATGGCTATCGTCCGACCGGCAGCCGCCTGCTGGTCTACGACGTCGACGATCACGGCTTCCCCAAGGTGAGTCCGCCGCCGGTCCGCTACCATGTGAGCTGCGCCGCCGAGCCGACGCGCAGCTTCCGGACCGACGCAGGCGAGGTCGCCGCGGCGCCCTTCGAGGAATTGATCGCTGGCTGGCACCGCGTCAACGGCGCGCGGCCGCAGGGCGCGCCCGTCGGCATCACCGTTGCGGAGGATGGCGCGATCTGGCTGGTCGAGGACAAGAACCAGACCGTGATCCGGATTGACCGCACGGATGGCAATGCGCCGGAGCCGCTCCCCTGCGACATGCGAAGCGCGGCGCAAATCGACCAGCTCGCCGCTTTCGTTGCAAAGGATGCACAGAACAGGGATCGGCTCTCGGTGCTGCGCAAGGGGCTCGTGCAGAAGCACTGCGTCGGCTGCCATTCGGATTTCGGACTGAAGCAGGACCAGTCCGACACCGAGAAGGACCAGAGCGTGCTGCGCTTCATGTTGTCACAGGACGGCTGGATCTATCCCGGCGATCCCGGATCCGGAAAGCTGCGTACGCGCCTGCGCGGCGTCGGCGCGGAGAAGCTGATGCCGCCGGGCGGCGAAGCGCTGGCGAAGACCGAGCCCGGCTACGCCCGCCTGCTCGACTATGCGGACTCGCTGGTCGCAAATATGATTCCGGGAACACGCATGCGGATCAAGCCCGGTCCACCGACGCGCAAATTCGTCGCGCGCAGCGGCAAGGAATGCGGCGAAATGCCGGCCACCAAGGTCGTCGTCGTGACACAAAGGACCGCTGTAGACAAAGCCGGCTTCAGCCGGTTCTACCGGCCGGCCGATCAATATCTCAACGGCGAATGCACCGACGACGATGGCTACTACATCCAGCAGAACGATCTGGTGCCTTTGCAGTAGCGTGCTCCTGGCGATCGCCGTGCAGCCGGCCTTTGCCGAGATGAAGCTGTTCGAAAGCACGCAGGTGACGCCGGCGGGCGAATACACCTTCGGCATCGAAGGGCCGGCCGTCGATCTCGACGGCAATCTGTTCGTGGTCAATCTCGGCAAGCCCGGCACGATCGGCAGATTGCCGGCGGGCGCTTCGGCGTCCGAGCCTTTCGCGCAGCTTCCGCAAGGCAGCGTCGGCGTTTCCATCCGCTTCGATCGCGACGGCACCATGTTCGTCGCCGACTACAAGGGCCACAACATTTTCGCGCTTTCCAAGGGCAGCGCGGAGCCGCGCGTCTGGTTTCATTCCGACGAGATGAAGCAGCCCAACGACATGACGATCGCGCGCGACGGCACGATCTATGCGAGCGATCCGAACTGGAAGGGGCGCGAGGGCCATATCTGGCGCATCGCCAAGATGGTGGACGGATCGGTGCAGGGCCAGCTCATGGCGGCGCCGCGCGCGATGGGCACCACCAACGGCATCGATCTCAGCCCGGACGGCAAGACGCTTTATGTCGGCGAATCCAACAGCGGCGAGATCTGGTCGTACAGCATCCGCGGCACCGAACTCACCGACGCGAAGCTGATCAAGACGTTGCAGCCGGACACCATCGACGGCCTGCGCACCGACGTCAGCGGCAGGCTCTATGTCGCGCGCATTCTCAAGGGCACGATCGCGGTCATGAAGCCCAACGGCGCGGTTCAGCGCGAGGTCGCGTTGAAGGGCAAGGAGCCAACCAACCTCGCTTTCGGCGGCGCCGACGGCAAGACCGTCTTCGTCACGCAGCGCCAGGGCGGCTTCATCGAGGCCTTCCGCAGCGATCAGCAGGGTCGCGAGCATTGCCTGCAACGCGGCGGTTGCTGAGCCGCGATCCGCGCTCCGCGCAGGGCACGCACGCAAGGTGCGGCGCTGTTCTTGCTTGCATCGCAGCGCCGCCGGGATCAAGACGTCATTCGATCCCAAGGCAATGGAGCCGCCCGCGTGAAAGCCGTCTATACCGAACTGCATCGCAGCCACGATCCGCAATTCTTCCTGGTGCGCGGGGTCGTCAAGCGCACGACCGAGCAGCCCGAGCGCGCGGACCGGCTGCTCAAGGGTTTGAAGGACGGTAAGCATCAACTTGTCGAGCCGACCACATTCGGGCAAGGACCGCGCGCGCGTGTCCATAGCCCGGAATATCTCGCCTTCCTCTCTGAGGCCTGGGGCGCCTGGAGCGCACTCGGCGATTCCGGTCCGGAGATGATCGGCAACATCCATCCTGTGCGGCATGCCGCCACCTATCCGACGCATATCGTCGGCAAGCTCGGCTGGCATACCGCCGATACCGCCGCGCCGATCGGGCCGGGCACCTGGGCTGCGGCCTGCGCGGCGACGGATGTTGCGACCACGGCGGCGCAACTCGTGATGGACGGCGAGGATGCGACGTACGCGCTCTGCCGTCCGCCCGGCCATCACGCCTATCGCGACATGGCCGGCGGCTTCTGCTTTCTCAACAACAGCGCGGTCGCGGCCGCGCATCTGCGGCTCAGGCATGAGCGCGTCGTGATCCTCGACGTCGACGTGCATCACGGCAACGGCACGCAAGGCATCTTCTATGCGCGACCCGACGTCTACACCATCTCGATTCATGCCGATCCGACTGCGTACTATCCCTTCGTGTGGGGCTATGCCCATGAGCGCGGCGAGGGCGAGGGGCTCGGCACCAATCTCAACATCCCGCTGCCGATCAGCACGGGCGATGACGGCTACATGCAGGCGCTCGCGCGCGCCAAGACCGCGATCGACGCATTCGCGCCCGGCGCGCTCGTCGTGGCGCTGGGCCTCGACGCCTCCGAGCACGATCCGCTGAGGGGGCTCGCCGTCACCACGCCGGGCTTCCGACGCATCGGCCAGGCGATCGCGCGCATGGGATTGCCGACCGTGTTCGTGCAGGAAGGCGGTTATCTCTCCGATATCCTCGGCGCGAACCTGACGTCGGTGCTCGCGGGGTTTGAAGAGGCGCGGTGATCCGGCGCCGCCGGTGCCACGGCGCGATGAGATTGATCTAATCCTTGAACAGGATCTTCTCCAACAGGTCGATACGCTTGATGCGGATCACGCTGCCGTCAATGGCGATGATGCGGCGGTTCTGAAAACGCTTCAGCATCATGGTTACCCATTGCCGGGTCGAGCCGACCATCGCCGCGATCTGGTCATGGGTGATCTTGCGATCGATGACGATCGTATCGCCGTCTGGATTGCCGTGAAGCTCCGACAGGTTGAGCAGGAGCTGGGCCAGCCGCTCAATGACCGATCGCGTTCCCAGCATCTGCGCCATCGACGAATAGCACTTGCCCTTTGCGATCAGCCCGTCGATCAGTGCCAGCGCAAAGGTCGGCATATCCGTGAGCAGCTTCCCCAGCGCCGCGCCCGACAGGATCGTGATCTCGCAGGACTCGATGGCGATGCCGGACCACATATGGATGCCGCCGCCGGAGATCTCCGGCCCGCCAATGAAGTGTCCGGGCGTCCAGTAGGCCAGCGTGATCTCGCGTCCCGACGGCGCCGTGTAGTAGACGCGCACCTGACCGCGCTGGATGATGAAGATGCCGTCATGCCCTTCGCCCTGGTTGAAGACCATGGCACCCTGCGGCACGACGACGGTGCGTCCGGCCGCCTGGACCTGCGACCTCTGCGCGGCCGACAGGCGGTCGAGAAAATGCGCGCCGACGTTCAACCCGTCGACCGTCTCGCTCATGAACAGTGCCGTTGCATCCCTCGCGGCCGGCAGGGCGCGCGCGGCCCCGATGTCCTCCGCATGGCGCCAGTCGAGCCCGATGGCCGGAAGCCTCCGGCTTCGCAACGTCGTCGCCTCTTTGAGTGTCGTCATCACTGTCCGTCTGCACTCAGCATTCGCCGCTAGGTAAGAGTGATGCGGGTGGAATGTCCATCTCTTTGAACGCTATCACATGCACTTAGCAAAGCTCTTGTGTTGGGCGTATGCTGCCGAAACGATTTCATCTGTCGATGGCCTGCTCGCGAGAAAAATCGTTCGATGTCGCGCGTTCGAAACGACGACGAAGTTGCGACACGGATTATCTTGAGCGCACGACGCAAGTAATTGCTTCAACGCGAACGACCGAAGTCCAATAGTTGCCGGCGAGTGATTTCGTGCCGGTGCGGTCAGCCCGGCCATTGCGAGCTGAGGACCGTTGCATGATCTCTTTTGGCCCCCTGAGGGCAAGCGTCGCTGCCATCGTCGTCACGATGGCTCTCGTCGGATCGTCGCATGCCGAGACCATCAGGGTCGCGGTCGGGACGCAGGACGCCACGATCAATTGCGCGACCGGTGGCTTGCTGATCCGCGAGCTCAAGCTCCTGGAGAAATTCTTGCCGCATGACGGCAAGTACCAGGATGTCACCTACGACATTCAGTGGAAGAACTTTACCAGCGGCGCGCCGCTGACCAACGAGATGGTCGCGGGAAAGCTCGATTTCGGCGCGATGGCGGATTTTCCGGGCTCGCTGAACGGCGTTGCTTTTCAGAAGGCCGGGCGCCGCAGCCTTTTCATCAGCGTGCTGTCGGGAAGCACCAAGGGCAGCGGCAACGGCATCGTGGTGCCGGCGAATTCGCCGGCGCAGTCGCTCGACGATCTCAAGGGCAAGACGATCTCCGTTCCCTTTGCCTCGACCTCTCACGGCATGCTGCTGCGTGCGATCGAGGCCAAGGGCTGGAATCCCGAGACCGACGTCAACATCATCACGCAGGCGCCGGAAGTCGCCGGGCCGGCGTTGCAGGCCGGCAAGATCGAGGCGCATGCGGACTTCGTCCCGTTTGCGGAGCTGTTTCCCTGGCGCGGCTTTGCCCGCAAGATCTTCGACGGCGCACAGGCCAACGCTCCGACGTTCCATGGTGCGCTGGTCGATGCCGACTATGCCGAGAAATATCCGGAAGTCGTCGTCGCCTACTTGCGGGCGGCGATCGAAGCGGATCGCCTGATCGCCGAGGAGCCGGAGACATACAGCGAGCTGATTGCCAAGGTCACCGGCATCGAGGCTGAGGTCGACTATCTCTTTCATGGCCCGCTCGGGCTCCAGACCCGCGACGTCAGCTGGAAGCCCGAATACCGCCAGGCGGTCGCGACCTCGATCAAGACGCTGAAGCTGCTCAAGCGCGCCGACAGCGATCTCGACATCAACCAGTTCGTCACCGACAGGTTCATCCGTGCCGCGCTTGCGCAAGTCGGCCGCGACTACGATGCCGAGCTGAAGAACTACGCGCAGCTTCCGTTGAAGGCGAAGGATGCGGCGACCGGTGCCGAGATCTCCGATTTCAGCCGTGTCGCGCAGATATGGGTCAAGGGTGAACCGCATGTCCGCAACTTTGCCTCGCCCGAGAACGCGCTGAAGGCGCTCGCTGGCCTCGAAAAGGACGGCAAGGCCATCCGCGTCGTCTATGCGCAGGATCGCGAAAGCGGCATCAAGCTGTTCGCGAACCAGGCCTGGTTCGTCCGGTCGGCGAACGGCGAGCTGAGCGCCTTCCTGCTCAAGGACGCCGCCGAGCGTTGGTCGAAACAGCATGGCGGCGAGGTCGTCGACTTCAACGCCGCGCGCGAGTCCCTCGTTGCGAGCAGGTGAGCGATGCCGATCGCCTCAGTAGCGCACCGTCTTGCGGGCGCGCGATGGTTGACCCGCGGCTTCTCGATCCTTGCCTGCATCGCGCTGTGGCAGCTCGCCTCGACGCTGCATGTCAATCTGGGTGTCGTCACGTTCCGCAACGTGCCGCCGCCGACCGAGGTCGTGCAGTCGGCCGTCGTGCTCCTGAAGTCGCCAAAGCTGGCCGCGCATATCTCGAGCAGCCTTTGGCGCGTGCTCGCCGGATATGGCGCGGCGGCCGTTGTCGGCGTGGCCTTCGGCTTGGCGATCGGCCGGTCCCGTGCTGCGAGTGATTTGCTGCTGCCGCCGCTCGAATTGCTGCGGCCGATTCCAGCCGTGGCCTGGATCCCGCTCTCGATCCTGATCTTC
Organism: Bradyrhizobium sp. UFLA05-109; assembly: GCF_054185165.1. Classification (NCBI taxonomy): domain Bacteria; kingdom Pseudomonadati; phylum Pseudomonadota; class Alphaproteobacteria; order Hyphomicrobiales; family Nitrobacteraceae; genus Bradyrhizobium; species Bradyrhizobium sp. UFLA05-109. Next base: position 55,802 of record NZ_JBBIAR010000030.1, read on the forward strand.
CCGTCCTCGGAATTGTCGATGATCTTCATCACGTTCATCGGCGCCTTGTTTCCGGTCGTGCTCAATACGATCCACGGTGTCGCCAATGTCGATCGCCGGTTGGTTGCCTCGGCACGCAGCCTCGGCGCGACAGGCGTCTCCATCCTGAGCGAGGTGGTCCTGCCGGACGCCGCGCCCAGCATCGTGACCGGGCTCGCCATCGGCATGGGAACTTCATGGTTCTGTCTGGTCACGGCGGAGATGATCTCCGGCCAGTTCGGCATCGGCTATTACACCTGGGAAGCCTACACGCTGCAAAACTATGCCGACATCATCGTCGGCATGCTGATCATCGGCCTGCTCGGCATGGGCAGCAGCTGGCTGCTCACGACGGCGGGCCGGCTGCTGATGCCCTGGCGTAACCCGGCGGTCGTGCGATGAACATCCGCGTCTCCGATATTCCGGTGCGCAGCGTCGGCCGCATCGATATTGCGGATGTCTCGATCTCGCTCGGCGAGGGCGCTGACGCCTTCGAGGCGGTGGACCGGCTGAACTTTACCGTCGCGCCGGGCGAATTGGTCTGCGTGCTCGGTCCTTCCGGCTGCGGCAAGTCGACCCTGCTCGGTGCGCTGGCCGGGCACCTGAAGATCACGGCGGGCGAGCTCGCGCTGGACGGGCAGCCGATCCGCGGCCCGAGCCCGGATCGCGGCATGGTGTTTCAGCAGCACACCCTGTTTCCGTGGAAGCGAGTGCAGGACAATGTTGCTTTCGGCCCGAAGATGCGCGGGGTCGGCAGGATGGAGCGGCGGCGCGCCGCCGGCGAGATCCTCAAGCTGGTCGGACTGTCGGGGTTCGAGCGGTTCTATCCCTCGCAACTGTCCGGCGGCATGCAGCAGCGGGTCGAGATCGCACGCGTCCTGATCAACCAGCCGCGCGTGCTGCTGATGGACGAGCCCTTCAGCGCAATCGACGCGCAGACGCGCAGCCTGATGCAGGAAGTCCTGCTCGACATCTGGAGCAAGATCCCGACCACGACGGTGTTCGTGACCCATGACATCGACGAGGCGCTGTTCCTGGCGGACCGGATCGTGGTGATGAGCGCAAGGCCCGGGCGGGTGATCGAGGATTTCGTCCTGCCGTTCGCGCGGCCGCGCAGCCACGACCTCGTAACCGAGCCCGATTTCGTGCGCCTGAAACGCCACGTCATGCAGCTTCTGCGGCGCCCCGATGGCACCGAGCCGTTGGCCCGCCTCAGTCCGCTCGGCGTATAGCTGTCAAGAGACCCCGTTTGCCGGCCGGGGATGTCGTGCGTTTTTGCTCCGGTTGAGCTATTCTTCAAAAAACTGTGAAACGCGTCCAGTCCGAGGCGGAGTTTTGACTCTCAAAGTTTGTGGTTGAGGGCATATTCTCTTCGACGGAGAGTGCAGCCGAGCGGAAGCAGCATGCTGGAGACGGAGCCGAGCGCGGCGACGGAAACGGATTTGAAAGGCTGGCTTGAGGGCGCGGGGCTCGGCCAATACACCGAACTTTTCGTGCAGCATCGCCTCGACCTCGACGTCATGCCCGACCTGACGGAGGCCGATCTCGCCGAGCTCGGCCTGCCGCTCGGCGATCGCAAGCGGTTACGCCGGGCGATGGTGGCGCTGCTTTCGCCCGAACCGGCTGGGCCTCCGCCCGCCCCGCAGGCAATGGCGCGCGCCGAAGTCGGCGCCGAGCGGCGGCAGCTCACCACCATGTTCTGCGACATGGTGGATTCGACCCCGCTCTCGGCCCAGTTCGATCCCGAAGACGTGCGCGACATGATCGCGAGTTTCCGCGAGACCTGCGTCCGCGTGGTCAAGCATTATGAGGGTTTTGCTGCCCGCTACGTCGGCGACGGCATCCTGGTCTATTTCGGCTATCCGACCGCGCATGAGGACGACGCCGAGCGCGCGGTGCGTGCCGGGCTCGAGATCGTGCGGCTGCTGTCGACAGCCCGCGCGATCGAGCCGCGCGGCGCGCTGGGCCACGCGCCGGCGGTGCGCATCGGCATCGCCACCGGTCTCGTCGTGGTCGGCGATCTCGTCGGCCAGGGCACCGAGGAGCGCGATTCCGCAGTCGGCGAAACCGTCAATCTCGCAGCGCGGCTCCAGGGATTGGCGCCGCCGAATGGTGTGGTCATCTCCGCCTCCACCCAGTCGCTGCTGAAGGGCAAGTTCGACTACCGCAATCTCGGCGTCCAGGCGCTCAAGGGGCTCGCCGAGAAGGTCCAGGCCTGGCACGTGATGCGGCCCTCGCGCGTAGAGACGCGCTTCGCTGCGGCCATGGGCACGCGGCTGACGCCGCGCGTCAATCGCGAGGAGGAGGTCTCGCTGCTGACGGGGCGCTGGCAGCAGGCGAGGCAGGGCGACGGACAGGTCGTGGTGCTGTTCGGCGAGCCCGGGATCGGCAAGTCCCGCATCGTCCAGGAGATATTCGGAGCCATCGCGGGCGAGCGGCACGGGCAGATCTCGTTGCAGTGCTCCCCCTATTATACCTCGACCGCGTTTTATCCGTTCAGCGCGCAGCTCAAATTCGCGCTCGGGCTGGACCGCGAGGATGCGACCGCGATGTCGCTCCCCAATCTCGAGGCCGCCGTAGCCGCCGCGGGAAGCGAGGTCGCGCAGGTGACCCCGCTGTTCGCCGCGCTGCTGTCGATTCCGACGGGCGACCGCTATCTGCCGCTCGACCTGTCTCCGCAGCAGCAGAAGGACGCTACGGTGTCGGCCATCGTCAACCATCTGCTTGGGCTTGCGCGCGAGCAGCCGCTGGTCATCGCATTCGAGGACCTGCACTGGATCGATCCGACCTCGCGCGAGGTCATCGATCTCCTGGTCGACAAGGTGCAGGGCCAGCCGATCCTCGTCGTCATCACCGCGCGGTCGGAGTTTCAGCCGAGCTGGAATGCGCATTCGCACATCACGACGCTGGTCTTGAACCGGTTGAGCCGGCAATTGCGCACGACGCTGGTCGAGCGCGTCGCGGGCCGGGAGCTGCCCAAGGAGGTCGTCGAGGAGATCATCGTCAAGACCGACGGCGTGCCGCTGTTCCTGGAGGAATTGACCAAGACCGTCCTCGAATCCAACCTGCTGACCGAACGGCACGGCCGCTACGTGCTCTCCGGCGAGTGGCGGCAGCTCGCGATCCCGGCGACGCTGACGGACTCGCTGATGGCGCGCCTCGACCGCATGGGCCCGTTCAAGAAGATCGCGCAGATCGGCGCCACCATCGGCCGTGAGTTCTCCTACGAGACGCTTCACGCCGTCGCCAACACGCCCGCCGACCAGATCGAGGCGGCGCTCGATCATCTGGAGGAGGCCGGCCTGATCGTGCGCGGCGGTCACCCGCCGGATGCGCTCTACGCGTTCAGGCACGTCATGATCCAGAACGCGGCGCATGCCAGCCTGTTGCACAGTGAGCGGCGCAAGCTGCATTCGCGGATCGCCCAGGTGCTCGCCGAGATGTATCCGGAGAAGACCGCGCGCGAGCCCGAGCTTCTCGCTCACCATCTGACCGAGTCCGGCCAGAGTGAGGGCGCCGCGAGCTTCTGGCTCAAGGCGGGCAAGCAGGCAGCGAAGACGGGCGGTAACCTGGAGGCGATCGGGCACTTGCGCCGCGGCTTGAGCGTCGTCCAGGCCAACGCGCGCATGCAGGGCGCCGACGAGATCGAACTCCAGCTGCGTATCGCGCTCGGCAATGCGCTGATCGCGGCCAAGGGTTATGCGGTGCAGGAGGTCGAGGAAAACTACATCCGCGCGCTCGGGCTCGGCCGGCAGCTCGACGACGAGGAGAAGGCGTTCGCAGCGATGCGCGGGCTCTGGGTCTGCCATTTCATCCGCGCGGATTTGACACGCGCGCACGATCTCAGCGTCGAGCTGTTGAAGTTTGCCAAGCGCGTGCGGCTGAACGAGCGGGCGCGGCCCGCGCAGCAGACCGGCTATTTCATGGAGGCCCATCGTGCCATCGCGATGACCATGCTGTATCGCGGGCGCTTCGCGGTGTCCCAGCATCATCTTCGCCGCTGCATCAATCTCTATAGCGCGGATCTGCATGCCGACCTGATGGAGCGGCACGGCACCAACCCCGGCGTCGTGTCGCTGTCCTATCTCGGCTATCTCCTGTGGTTCCTCGGCCAGCCCGACGTGGCGCGCCAGCACAGCGAGCAGGCGATCGCCAACGCCGAGAAGATCCGCCATCCCTTCACGCTCGCTTTCGCGCTCGTATTCGGCGCCTATCTCTGCCAGCACCTGCGCGACGTCGAAGGCACCCGCGATCACGCCAACCGCGCCATGATCATCGCAACCGAGCACAATTTCCTGCACTGGAAGCAGCAGGCCGCGATCCTGCGCGGCTGGGCGCTGACGCAGCTTGGTGACGTCGACGATGGATTGAGCCAGATGCGCGTCGGCCTCGACGAGTACGAGGCGATGGATTCCTGGCTCGCCGGCTGCTGGTTCAGATGCCTGTTGGCCGAGGCCTATGCGAAGGCCGGCTTCCGCGAGGCGGCCTTGCGCGCGCTCGACGGTGCGCTGGCGACCGCACGGCGCACTGGTGATCACTTCTACCTCGCCGAAGTCTATCGGTTGCAGGGGGAGATCACGCTCACCGCGGGCGGGCCAACCTCGGCCCGCGACGCCGAAGATCTGTATGAGCTCTCGCTCGACGTGGCCCGCAAGCAGGGCGCACTGTCCTGGGAGCTGAGGACCGCAATCAGCCTGGCGCGGCTCTGGCAGGACGCGGGCAAGGCCGGGCAGGCCGAGCGGCTGCTGGGTCCCATCGTCGGGAAGTTCAGCGAGGGTTTCCTGACGCCGGACCTGATGCAGGCGGTGCAGCTGCTCAAGGAACTCGGCTCCGAGGCTGCTGGCGGTCAACGGGTCGACGTGGAGCGATAAGCGTCACGGCTTGAACGCGTCTTACGCGCTCGCACCGCTGCGGGTTCACTGGCATTGCGCAGGAACCGGGTCGGGCCAGCGCTCACCTCCCTTTTCACGACATTTGCCGCCGGGATTTCTCGCCGCGAGATTCCGATTGCCTGCGATTGGCGTTCCGCCTAATAATCTTGTACAATTGACCAAAAGCAGTCCGCCGGCTGGCTCCGGCAAGGGCCGGCCGATGCGTGCCATAGCGCGTGTCGCGCCAACGGAGGATGGATCGAAAGCATGTCCGCAAGCGGCTTTGGACTCGCCGGCGTCATCGGAATGCCGGTGGCGCATTCGCGCTCGCCGGTGATTCACAATTATTGGCTGAATGCCCACGGCATCCGCGGCGTCTATGTGCCGCTTGCGGTTCAGCCCGAGCGGTTGAAGGACGCGCTATCGGGCCTCGTCGCGCTCGGTTTCCGCGGCTGCAACGTCACCATGCCGCACAAGCAGACGGCGATGGCGCTGCTCACCCGCGTCAACGACACCGCGCGCCGCATCGGTGCCGTCAACACCATCGTGGTCGAAGAGGACGGCACGTTGTCCGGCTTCAACAATGACGGCAACGGCTTTGTGCAGAGCCTGCGCGATGCGCGTACCGACTGGCGTGCCGACGAGGGAATGATTTTGCTGCTCGGCGCCGGCGGCGCCTCACGCGCGGTGGTCGTGGCGCTGCTCGAAAACGGCGCGCGCGAGATCCTGATCGCCAACCGCACGGCGGACAAGGCGGAGGCCTTGGCAGAAGAGTTCGGCAAAAATGTCCGCAGCGTCGCCTGGGCAGATCGGAGCACCGCGATCGCCGACAAGGCGCTTGTCGTCAACTGCACCGATCGCGGCATGGTCGGCAAGGATGCGCTCGAGATCGACCTCTCGCGGCTGAAGCCGTCAACGCTGGTCGCCGATCTCATCTACACGCCGCTCGAGACGCCGTTCCTGGCTGAGGCCCGCACGCGCGGCTGTTCGACCGTGAACGGGCTCGGCCTGCTGCTCAATCAGGCGCGGTTCGCCTTCAAGGCCTGGTTCGGCGTCATGCCCGACGTGACACCCGAGCTCATCAAGGCAATCGAAGCGACCTTCTAGAGGCGTCTCGCCATGACCCTGCCGGCGTGTCCCAAGATCGATTGCCACATCCACGCCATCGATCCCGCGCGGTTTCCGTACGCGCCCACAACGCCCTATCGGCCAAGCGGGCAGGAGATCGCGCCAGCTGCGCAGCTTCTCCGCGTGTTCGACGTCTTCGACGTCAGGCACGCGCTCGTCGTCGCTACCAACACCGGCTATGGCAGCGACAGCCGCATCCTGCTCGACACGCTCGCGGAAGGGAAAGGCCGCTTCCGGGGTGTCGCGGTCGTCGAGAACGACGTCGATATGAAGGAGCTGGAGCGGCTCAAAACGGCGGGCGTGATCGGCGTCGCGTTCAACGTCCCGTTCCACGGCACCGATTATTATCGCAGCACCGCGCCGCTGCTGGCGAAGCTGGCCGATCTTGGCCTGTTCCTCCAGATCCAGGTCGAGCAGGATCAATTGCTCGCGTTGCTGCCGCTGATCGAGAAGTCGAACGTCAAGCTGGTGATCGATCATTGCGGGCGGCCGCCGGTCGAGCAGGGCCTGAACGGCAGAGCCTTCCAGGCGCTGCTGGCGATCGGCCGCGCACGCGATGCACACATCAAGCTGTCGGGCTACTACAAGTTCTCGAAGCTGCCGCATCCTTACGAAGACGCCTGGCCGTTCATTGCCGCGCTGGTTGACGCCTTCACACTCGATCGCTGCGTCTGGGGCTCGGACTATCCGTTCCTGCGTGCCCCGGAGCGGCTGGATTATGGGCCGCTGCTCGCGGTGCTGAGCGGGCTCTTTCCCGATCCGGCCGATCAGCACCGTCTGTTGTGGCGAACGCCGGCAAGGCTGCTCGGCTTCGATCCAGGTCAATCAACATAACAAACAATAGAGGGAGAACGTCATGAAGGCCTTGGGAAAATGGAGCGGCATCGTCGCCGCCGCGTCGCTGTGGGCAGGCCTCGCGCAGGCGCAGACGACGGTCTACATCCCCGATGTCGTCGAGTTATCAGGCCCCGGCGCGGTCTCCGGCACCAACTGGCGCGACGGCGTCGCGCTCGCGATCGACGAGGTCAACGCCTCCGGCGGCATTCTCGGCCGGAAAATCGAGACCGAGCATCTCGACACCCAGAGCAACCCCGGCGTCTCGCGCGCCCAGGTGCAGAAGGTCCTGGACAAGGACCCGTATGTCGTGCTCGGCCCGATCTACTCCGGCTCGGTCAAGGTCAACATGCCGCTGACGCAAGCGGCCGAGATTCCGCAGATCGTCGGCGCGGAGGCCGCCGACATCACCACGCAGGGCAATCCGTTCGTTTTCCGCACCGCCTTCGGCCAGCAGTTCTCCATGCCGAAGATCGCCAACTATCTGCACGACAAGCTGAAGGTGAAGACGGTCGCGCTGGTCTGGGTCAACAATGATTTCGGCAAGGGCGGCCACGACAATTTTCTAAAGGAGATGAAGGCGCGCAATATCGATATCGCGGCCGACATCTCGACCGAGCAGGGCCAGGTCGATTTCGGTTCTGACGTCATCAAGTTGAAGAGCGCGAAAGCCGATGCCGTCTTCGTCTACACCAACGAGGAGGAGAGCGCCCGCTTCCTGATCGAGGCGCGGCGGCAGGGCCTGTCGACGCCGCTGTTCGGCGAAACCACGCTGCTCAGCCAGAAGGTCGTCGAGCTCGCCGGCCCCGCTGCCAACGGCGTGCGCGGCCATGTCGGCCTCAGCGCCGATGCGCCGGTGCCCGCGATCCAGGACTTCGCCAAGAAATTCAGCGCGCGCTACAAATACTGGCCCGACCACAACGGCATCAAGGGCTACACCGCCATCTATCTCGTCAAATACGTCACCGAGAGGATCGGCAAGTTCGACAGCAAGGCCTTCGGTGCGGCCATGAAAGGCCTGACGCTGACGCCGGACAAGGCGCCGGGCATGCTTATGGAAGCGAGCTGGGACCAGAATGGCGACATCGACCGCGCGAGCTTCCTCGCGGAGATCGTCGACGGCAAGCAGAAGATCGTTGAGACGCTGCCGAAGCTGAAGGTTTCGAAGGGAGAGTGAACCGCACTTTCGGACGTCAGTTGATGCGAGACCCGATGTCGCGGCCGTTCACGCTGTCGTCGTGAACTTCGTGATGACATCCATGAAGGGCTTTGACTGAAAGCTCGCATCAAGCGGCAAGGGCCGGTTCGGCAGCTTGTCGCGCCGGGTGAATTGCTGGTTGATCCAGCTATGGCGGTCCGTGATGCCCCAGGTAAGGATGGAGTTGAGCGGGCCGCTCGCCGCAATCGCGCTCAGGAGGTCGTTCACGCGCTTGGCGACGATGGAGTCTCGCTGGGTGACATCGCCCGGCAGCTGTTGGTCGAAGACGTCGAGCTCGGTAACGAGGACCTCGAGACCCCACGAGCGCAGCTCGCTCACGAAGGCGGCGAGACCTTCGGTGTCGATCTCGAGTTCGGCATGCAGATGGCATTGCAGGCCCACGGCATGAAGTGGCGCGCCCTGATCGAGCAGGCTCTGGATGAGATTGCGCAGGGCGGCACGCTTGGCGATGAAGCTGTCCTTGGCCGACTCGACGTCGTATTCGTTGATGGCGAGCTTGACGAGCGGATCGGCCGCGGCGGCGGTGCGGAGAGCGAGCGAAATCCAGCGCTCGCCCAGCATGCGCGACCAATAGCTGTCGCGCCGGTCGGTCGGCTTGCGCGCATTATCCGGAATCGGCTCGTTGACCACGTCCCACGAGGTCAGCTTATCTCTGTAGTAGGAGACCACGGTCGAGATGTGATCGACGAATGTCTCCTCCGCCGTCTTCGGGTCCTTGATCTGCTTGGTCCAGTCCGGAATGTCATGATACCAGGCGAGCGTGTGGCCACGCATGGTCAGGCCGTTCTGCCGCGCAAAATCGAAGATCGCATCGGCGCGCTCGAACCTGAAGGTGTTCGCGTCCGGCCGCAGCATGGGCCATTTCAGCTCGCATTCGGGAACGACCTGCGTGCAATATTGGCTGATCGCCTCGCCGAGCCGTGGATCGGCCTGTAGATCCCAGAGATTGAGCGCGGCGCCATAGCCAGGGCGCCGGTTGACGGAGGCGGATGTCTGCGCCGCACTGGTCGATCCCGCAGCGAAAGCTGCGGCCGTGCCGAGCAGGAATTCGCGTCTGTCGAGTGTCGTCACGGCCGGGAGTCCTCAACGCGCCGGCTGGCGCTGCATCACTGCTTCGGCGATCTGGTAATAATGCAACGCCTGCTTCTCGAGCGTGAGATTGTCGGTCACGTATTGACGCGGCCTGAAGTCGCCCGCCTTGGTGTGCGTCCAGAACGCGTTCCAGCGTGACGCGAAGTCGTCGGCGTCGACGAACTTCATGCCGCAGCGGTCGTCCCAGTAAGGCACAGAGGATACACCCTCGAACCTGACCCGGTGCGGAAAATACTTGGGATCACGCCATGGCCCGCCGCGATCCCAGGCAAACACGGGAACGCCGCTCGAAAGCGCCTGGAGACAGGCGATGCCCTGGCTCTCGTTCTGGCTGAGGAAGATCATGCTGCGGCAGCGTGCCAGCGCGGCCCGATAATCCTCCTCCTTGTAGCTGCCGTAGCGAAACTCCTGAAACGTGAGGCCATTGGCCTGCAGCCGCGCGCGGATCGGTTCGAGCAGGTCCGGGGCAAAGCGATCGCGGTCCCAGAGAACCTTGTCATACAGCAGGACATCGACGCTCTTCTCAACGGCGTTCGACGGTGCCCACGAATCGGTGTCGATGCCGACCGGCCACACGTCGATGTCGGGCCAGCCGGGCCGGCACATGTCGGCGTACCACTTGCAGGGGACGACGATGTGCTTCACCGGATAGCGCGTCAGCAGATCGGGGGCTTCGATAGGGTGATCATAGGAGGCAACGCCGAGCAGGATCGGGTTCTTCCACTTGATCCGGTCGAGCACGAAGGGACGCCCGATGACGCAGGCGAGCTCCTCAGGATGCTTGCGGACGTGACGGTAGTCGTTGACGCGGTAGCGGATGCCCAGCCGGTCGAGGCCAGCGCAGAGATTGAGGAACACGCGCTGCTGGCCGTTGATCCAGGGTTTTCCCAGGAGCACGCGCCGCAACAGCATCCGCAGATGCCGGTCGCCTCTGAACCAGCGGTCGTCCTTTTCCTCGAAGAAGAGATTGAGGACCATGCGCTCGCCGCGTGCGGTGTCGGGATGGATCGGAGGCACGATTGTGCTCACGGACCGGTCCACTTCGCCGCGCTGACCATCGGCCATGCGCAAATCCGCCCGGGCACGTTCAGCGACTTCCATTTGGCTCAAGTCCACACATTCGACGCACGGTTCTACCGGCGAAGCTTTAAACCATTATCTCACTTGGATGATCGCAGCGTGGAGTTCAAGGCGACCGCAAATTTAACGCTAACGTGCGAAATAGACCGGAACGGCGGCTTCGCAGGCCCGGATTGCCACTCTGTAAGCGGTATCTTCGCTATAGCTGCGGCGCCGTCCGCCAGACCGCGCAACCAGGGCAGATGATTAACGAAGTGTTAAATCGCCAGGCCGAAAACGGTCCCGTGCTCGCATGCTGAACCGCCACTTCTCCATCTATCTTGCCGCCTACGTCTTTCCCGCAGCCGTCGGCTTCTGCGCGATCACGATGTATACGCGGCTGCTCACCCCGGCGGAGTACGGCGTCTATGTCGTGGGGCTCAGCATCGCCGGCATTCTGGGCGCGACCTTCTTCGGCTGGATCAGGCTGTCGGTTTCCCGCTATCAGGCAATGTCGCCTGACGTGGATTTTCGCGGCACGGCGATGGTCGCTTTCGTGCTCACCATCGTCGCACTCTGCGCTGCCGCGCCGCTGGTGTTCCTGTTCCATCGTGACGTGAATCTGAATCTTCTGCACGCCAGCATATTCGTCGCGATCATGATGAATGCGGTCGATGTCGGCCAGGAATTCGAGCGCGCCAAGTTGCGGCCATACCGCTTCGCAGCGATCGCGATCGTGCGCAGCCTCGCGAGCGTCGCATTCGGCCTGATCGCCATATGTCTGGGCTGGGGTGGTCTGGGGCTGCTCGCAGCCTTCGGACTCGCCTCACTCGCCGGGATCATCCTTAATCTTGCGGGCGACAGCACCAGGATCGCGCGCTGGGAGCCCGACCAGCTCGCGCAGCTCGCCCGCTACGGGCTGCCGCTCGCGATCGGTGGACTGTCGGTCGCGGTTTACTCGATGAGCGACCGGCTGATCGTCGCCTACCTTCTCGGCAAGGATGCCGCCGGCATTTTCGGCGTCGCGGCCGACCTGCCGCGGCAGTTCCTCGTCATGCTGGCCTCGAGCGTCGCTGCGGCCACCGTGCCCATCGTGTTCCGTACGTTCAGCCAGGAGGGCCATGCTGCGACCCGTGAACGGCTCAACGAAAGCCTCGAGCTCCTGCTCGTCGTCATCATGCCGGTCGCAGTCTGGCTCGCGCTCGCTGCGGACCAGGTCGCCGGAACGCTCGTCGGCGTCGATTTCCGCGCCGGCGTCTCGGCCTTGCTGCCGATGCTGGTCGTCGCGCGGATGCTCGGCATCGCCAATCAGTTCTACGTCCAGATCAGCTTCCAGCTCGCCGAGCGGCCCTTCATCCTTGCCGCGCAGTCATTCCTCACGCTCGTCCTGAGTATCGCGCTGATGTTCGCCCTGATTTCGGGCTTTGGCCTGTATGGCGCAGCGCTTGCAACGTTCGCGACCGAAGCCATCGGCTTCGTGGCTGCGGTCGTCCTGATGCGCCGCGCCTACATGCTGCCGTTCGATCCGGGCCGGCTCGCGGGCGTGGGCGTCGCTTCGGCGATCATGGCTGCGGCGATCCTCGTGGTTCGCTCGGAGGTCAACGGCACCGGCCTGTTGTCGCTGATTGCGGTGAGCTTGGCCGGCGGTATCGCCTATGCAGGCGCAGCCTGGCTGCTCAATGTCGCCAACGCCAGAACGCTGACCCTGCGCCTGTTGCGAAACTTCAACCGCAAGGCCCTCGGCGTCTAGCTGGTACGACTAGCCGCGGTCGACAAGGTGCGCCGCGGAACGCCAGGCATGATGCGAAATCGCCCGGAGGCTGCGGACGGTTTCGACGCGAACGAGTGCGGTATCCGTGGTGAAGGCGCCATTGGCGACCGCGCTGAGGGTTGCGCTGCGGTGGCGGCGCAGCACTTCGTCAAGTTCTGTCGTGCAGCGCTCGAGCTCGGCGATGGCCTCGTCCGTCTGGATCGCGCGCGGACCGGCCATGGCGTCGGTGCCATGCGGGACCGGCGCGGCCGGCTGCGATGGCACCGCCACGCCGCGTGCAATCGCGGCTGCGCTCCGCATCACTTCGGCGCATAGTTCTCCTGCGCGGATGTCCTCCGGTCCATCCTTCACCGAAGCGAAATTGATTCCGCCATTCGCCACATCGGTCAGCCGAGACGCGTGGTCGAGTGCGTGCAGTGTGCTGGTCAGACGCCGTTGCTCGTCCTCGGTGTCAGGCGGTCCGGTCACTTCCGACAAAAATATTTGTGCCTGGCGCAGGGCCTCGGCGGCGTCCTGCGGCGATACGGCGTCTCTCCCGAGGCGAACCGGTGCAGCGCGACCAGCCAGTGCCGCCTCCACCCACGCGCACACCGTTACGAGCACGCGCGCGATCGTGCGGCGCGCCGCTTCGACGGCCACGATTGGAGTCACGAGTGCCGAGGGATCGAGGCACCGCGTGAGCGGCGAGCCGCGCTCGGGCAGAATGCGCTCGACCAGGCGCGTGAACTGGTTGACCAGCGGCAGCAGGACAACAACGCCGACGACGTTGTACGCGGTGTGATATCCGGCCAGCAGCGTGACGCCGTCGATGCTGTCCGAGGCGCGCACGAGCAGAGGGATGGTGACAGGAAAAAGCACGAGCGCGATCAGGGCTGCGATGAGCTTGAAGAGAACATAGGCAATGGCCAGCCGCTTCGCGGTCGTGCTCGCGCCGATTGCGGCGAGGGCGGAACTCGTTGCTGTTCCGATATTCTGGCCGATGATCAGCGCGCAGGCCTGGTCCAGCCCGATCGCACCGGCGAAGTGACCTGACAAGGTCACCGCGACGGCGGCCGTTGACGACTGCATCAGCGCAGTCATCACCAGGCCGATCACGACGAGCACCAGCACGCCGAGCAGGCCCGACCACCACCGCCCGTCGGGACCGGCGAGAACGGCAGGAAGGTCTGCCGGGTGCAATCGTTCGGCGAGCCCGCCCATGCCCTGCTGCAAGGTCGTCAGCCCGAAAAGCACGAGCCCAAATCCGGCGAGGGCGGCGCCGGCACCGGATATTCTTCCACGAGCGAGAAGCTTGGTCAACGCGCCGGCGAAAATCATCGGCAGTGCCGCGGCGGTGAGCGAGACGCGGACGCCGATGAGCGCGACCAGCCAGCCGGTTCCGGTGGTGCCGATATTGGCGCCGAACACAAGCCCCAACCCTTGCTGGAACGTCAACAGGCCAGCGCTGACGAGACCGATCGTCGTCATTGTCGTTGCACTCGATGACTGCACCAGGAGCGTGACGACGGCGCCCCAGAATGAGCCGTGCAGCGGCGTCGCGGCCGCCCTGCTGAGCACGGTGCGCAGGGCGGAGCCGGCCAGCGCCTTCAGGCCTTCCGTCATCACGGTCATGCCAAGCAGGAAAAGACCGACGCCGCCGAGTACCGAGATTGCCGTGGACATGCAGGCTCCTGAAGTGAACGATGATCAGGCCAGCCCCCTTTTTGACTGTAGCGCAGTTGCCGGAGTGACGGCAGACGACGACAGAGCGTCGGAACTGGCGTTGTATTGAACGTTCAGTAAAACAGTTTGCTAAACACAATCGCTGCGCTTCGACCGCGCGGAGCGAGGCTGCGTTGGTGCGGCCTGCGTTCAATGACGCGAAGAGAATGTCCATAAGCTGCAGCATTCCGCTGCATCGCAGCAAGTTCGCGGCTGAATGCGGTTGCGGTGATCTTTTCGTCGAGCGCGCCGAAACCGGCTTGACGGGCTCGAGAATTTAGTAATAGGTTTAGTAATACAAAAAAATAAACATCGCGCATCGAGCTGATGTGTGGGAGGAGCCCAGCCCGTCCGGACCCGTTTCCGGGCGCGGTCCGTCTCGTTCTCCATCATCTCATCGCTCATCAACTCGGTTTCAGGGTCTTGGCGTCGCTCCGAAAAAGGCGAGTGCCAGGCGGGTTCGGTGGTTCAACGATAGAGAGGAAACGGACATGCGAAGACTCAAATGGCTTAGTGGTGCAGTGACGTCTGCGGTCCTCGGGGCGGCCGCGCTGGTGGTCGCGGGCGGCAGTGAAGCCGCAGCGCAAGGAAAGCAGCTCACCCTGTGTTGGGCAGCCTGGGATCCGGCCAATGCCCTGGTCGAGCTCGGCAAGGACTTCACCAAGCAATCGGGCATCGAGATGAAATACGAGTTCGTCCCCTGGACGAGCTATGCCGATCGCTTCCTCAACGAGCTCAACTCGCACGGCAAGCTCTGCGACCTGATCATTGGCGACAGCCAGTGGATCGGCGGCGCCGCCGAGAACAAGTGGTATGTCAAGCTCAACGACTTCTTCGACAAGGAGAAGATCTCGATGGACGATTTCGTCCAGGCGACCGTCGTCGGCTATTCGCAGTGGCCGAAGAACTCGCCGAATTACTGGGCGCTGCCGGCGATGGCCGATGCGGTGGGCTGGACCTATCGCAAGGACTGGTTCTCGCGGCCCGACATTCAGTCGGCGTTCAAGGCCAAGTACGGCCGCGATCTCGCGCCGCCCAAGACCTTTGACGAGCTGAAGGAGATCGCCGCGTTCTTCCAGGGCCGCGAGATCGACGGCAAGAAGGTCTATGGCGCCTACATCTTCACCGAGCGCGGCTCCGAAGGCATCACGATGGGCGTGACCAATGTGCTCTACAATTACGGCTTCAGCTACGAGAACCCGAAGAAGCCGTATCAGATGCAGGGCTTCGTCAACTCGGCTGATGCCGCAAAGGGGTTGGAGTTCTACAAGGAGCTCTACAAGTGCTGCACGGCGCCGGGCCTGACCAACGCCTACATGCAGGAAGGTCTCGACGCCTTCAAGTCCGGCCAGGTGGCGATGCAGATGAACTGGTTCGCCTTCTTCCCGGGGCTCTACAAGGATCCGAACGTCGGCGGCGACAAGATCGGCTTCTTCGTCAATCCGGCCGGCCCGAACGGACACTTCACCCAGCTCGGCGGGCAGGGTATCTCGGTCGTCGCGACGTCGGACCACAAGGACGATGCGCTCGCTTACATCAAGTGGTTCGCGCAGCCGACCGTGCAGCAGAAGTGGTGGCAGATCGGCGGCTACTCGGCGCTGAAGGCCGTCGTCAACGCGCCTGACTTCCCCGCAAGCGCGCCGTTCGCTCCGCAGTTCCTGGAGTCGATGGCGATCGTGAAGGATTTCTGGGCCGAGCCGTCCTACGCCCAGCTCCTGCTCGACATGCAGAAGCGCGTGCATGACTACGTCGTTGCCGACAAGGGGACGGCGCAGCAGGCGCTCGATCTCCTCGTCAAGGATTGGACCAAGGTCTTCAAGGAGCAGGGCAAGCAGGTCGCCTCGCAATAAACGCAGGTACACGCATCCCGCATCGACCTAACTGGTTTCCCCGGGGAGAAAGTGTCCCGGGGAAGCCGAACCAGCCAGCCGATGGACAAGATGACGACGATTCTGCAACCCGATCATGTTACGATCCCCGGCGTGAGCGAGCCCGCCAAATCTCGTGCCACGCGGCGAGTCCGCGGCCTGTCGGACCGGGCCATCGCCTGGCTGTTCGTCGCGCCGACGATTGCGCTCCTGCTCGCGATCAACATCTTTCCCCTGGTCTGGATGATCAGGCTCTCCTTCACGAGCCTCAACCTCAGCATGTCCTACCTGCCGCTGCGGTTCGTCGGGCTGGACAATTTCACCGACATTCTCACCGACGAGGATGTCTGGATCAGGCTACAGACCACGGCGCAGTTCGTGATCTCGTCGGTGGCGCTACAGGTGGTGATCGGATTTGGGCTCGCGCTGCTCATCAACCGCCAGTTTCGCGGTCACAGCTTCTGGACCACGATGATCCTGCTGCCGATGATGCTGTCGCCTGCGGTCGTCGGCAACTTCTGGACCCTGCTGTTCCAGCCGCAGATCGGACCGTTCAATTACCTGATCAGCTTGTTCACCGGCGTGCCGCCGAGCTCGTTCAGCATGACCGGCGAGGTCGCGCTGGCGCCGTGGACGATCGTCCTCGTCGATACCTGGATGTGGGCGCCTTACGTCATGCTGATCTGCCTCGCCGGGCTGCGCTCCATTCCCGACTACATCTATGAAGCTGCTGAAGTCGACCGCGCCTCGGCATGGCGTCAGTTCTGGTCGATCACACTGCCGATGACGGTGCCTTTCCTGATGCTCGCCGTCCTGTTCCGCGCAATCGAGAATTTCAAGATGTTCGACATGGTCAACCTCCTGACCTCGGGCGGACCGGGATCGACCACCGAGCTGGTCTCGATCACGCTGAAGCGCGCGGCATTCGAGAAATGGCGCACCGGCTATTCCTCCGCGCTCGCCATCATCCTGTTCGTGACCGTGTTCGGCGCAGCCAACATCTACGTCAAGGTGCTCAACAAGGTGAAGCAACGATGACCGCCGCTATCGCCAGATCCACCGCTCATTCCATCGTCGAATCCTCGTCGCGCGCAAAGGCGGTGGCCGGCAGCCTGGTCATCCTCTATGCGGTGATCACGATCCTGCCGCTGGTCTGGATCGTCGCCACGGCGTTCAAGTCGCAGAGCGATGCGATCGCCTATCCTCCCAAGGTGCTGTTCCAGCCGACGCTGGAGGGCTATGTGAACCTGTTTACGGTGCGCACGCGGCAGACGCCGGACTTCATCGCAAAGTTGCCGCCGCCGCAGACCTGGTACGACAAGCTCGTGCGCCAGCACGACATGGTGATCGCCGGTCCCTCGAAGGTCGTGCCGCGCTTCGTCAATTCGCTCATCATCGGCTTCGGCTCGACCTTCCTCGCCGTCTTCCTCGGTACGCTCGCAGCTTATGCGTTCTCGCGATTTCGCATTCCGCTTGCCGACGATCTCCTGTTCTTCATCCTGTCGACGCGGATGATGCCGCCCGTTGCGGTCGCGATCCCGATCTATCTGATGTACCGCCAGCTCAATCTGACCGACACCAGGCTCGGGATGATCCTGCTCTACACGGCGGTCAACGTCTCGCTCGCGGTATGGCTGCTGAAGGGCTTCATCGACGAGATTCCGCGCGAATATGAGGAGGCGGCGCTCGTTGACGGCTACACGCGACTACAGGCGCTGCGCAAGGTGGTGCTGCCACAGGCGGTGACGGGCATTGCGGCAACCGCAATCTTCTGCCTGATCTTCTCCTGGAACGAGTATGCCTTCGCGGTGCTGCTCACCAGCGGCGAAGCCCAGACCATGCCGCCCTTCATCCCCTTCATCATCGGCGAAGGCGGACAGGACTGGCCGGCCGTTGCCGCCGCGACCACGCTGTTCGTCGTCCCGATCGTCCTGTTCACCGTTCTGTTGCGCAAGCATCTGTTGCGCGGCATCACCTTCGGAGCTGTACGCAAATGAGCGGTTCTGCGATTGCCAATGGCGGCTTGATGCGCTGGTTCCGGCGCGGGCCCTGGGAGACGGGCGCCACGATCCTGATCGGCGTCGGCATCGTGATGCTGGTGCAGCCGTTCTCGCTCGATCTCTTTAGCTACTCGTTCGTGACGATCCTGGCCGGCACGCTCGGCTACGTCGTCGTGAGCCATTTTCCGGAATAGGGCGGCAGAGATGGCACAGATCCGCGTCGAAAACCTGCGCAAATCGTTCGATCAGTTCACGGCCGTCGAAGGCTCGAATTTCACGATCGACGACGGCACCTTCTTTGCGATGCTCGGCCCCTCCGGCTGCGGCAAGACCACGACGCTGCGCATGATCGCCGGTCTCGAGCTGCCGACCGAGGGCAAGATCCTGCTCGATGGCGAGGACGTGACCTTCGACCGTGCATCCGCGCGCGACATTGCCTTCGTGTTCCAGCTCTTCGCGCTCTATCCGCACATGAACGTCGCGGGCAATATCGGCTTTCCCCTCAAGTGTCAGGGCATGGGCCGGCGCGAAATCCGCCAGCGGGTCGAGGAGACCGCGCGGCTGCTGCGGATCGAGCACCTGTTGTCGAGCAAGACCTCGAAGCTGTCGGGCGGCGACCGCCAGCGCGTGGCGCTCGGTCGGGCGATGGTGCGGCGGCCGAAGGCCTTCCTGATGGACGAGCCGCTCGGGGCCCTCGATGCCGAGTTCCGCCATCTGATGTGCGGTGAGCTCCGCGATCTCCATGATCGCATCGGCGCGACCACGATCTACGTGACGCACGACCAGCTCGAGGCGATGTCGATGGCGGATCAGATCGCGGTCATGAACAAGGGACGCGTCGAGCAGATCAGCACGCCGCAGGAGATCTACGACCGGCCCGCGAGCATGTTCGTCGCCGACTTCATCGGCTCGCCGCCGATGAACTTCCTGCGCTTTGAAGGCGGCCTGCATTGTGGCGATCGCGCCGTCAGCTTCCATGACACCGACATCGCCGTGCCAGAGATCCGCGAGGACCGTGCCAGCGCGCCGCTGGTACTCGGCGTCCGTCCGGAGCATATCCGCTTCACCGATGCGGCGCCGGTTCGTGGCGAGGTGTTCGGCGCGGAGTATCTCGGCACCAACCAGATCGTCACCGTCGACACTGCGCATGGGCGCGTCGCGGCCCGGCTGCCGTCAGCCACGCCGGTCCAGATCGGCGAGACGGTCGGTCTCGAATTTCACTCCGAACGGCTGGCGCTGTTCGATGCCGGCAGCGGCCTTGCGATCCGCACCGCGAACGGAGGAGGCGCTCGCCATGGCTGACGTCATTCTGCGCAACATCAACAAACGTTTCGGTGCGATCGAGGCGGTGCGCGAGCTGTCGCTTGCGGTCAACGACGGCGAGTTTCTCGTCCTGCTCGGCCCGAGCGGCGCCGGCAAGACCACGACCTTGCGGCTCATCACCGGGCTCGAGCAACCCGATTCGGGCTCGGTCATGATCAATGGCCGCGACGTCACGCTCGATCCTCCGGGATCGCGCGACATCGCGTTCGTCTTCCAGCAATACTCGCTCTACCCGCACCTGTCGGTTTACGACAATCTGGCGTTTCCGCTGCGCTCGCCGGCGCGCCGCGTTCCGGAGCCGGTCATCCGCAAGCGCGTCGAACAGACCGCCGAGCTTCTGCACATCGCCAGCAAGCTGAACAACCGCGCCACCCGCCTGTCCGGCGGTGAGATGCAGCGCGTCGCCATCGGCCGCGCCCTGGTGCGGGATCCGTCGATCTACCTGATGGACGAACCGCTATCCTCGCTGGATGCGAAGCTGCGGGCTGAGCTTCGCCTCGAGCTCAAGCGGATCCAGGTCGAGCTCGGTGCAACCATACTCTATGTGACGCACGATCAGGTGGAGGCCATGACCATGGCCACGCGCATCGGCGTGATCAAGGAAGGCCAGCTTCTCCAGCTCGGCACACCGCGGGAAATCTACGAGAGCCCGTCCAGCACTTACGTCGCATCACGGCTTGGCACGCCTCAGATCAACCTTCTTCCGGCACGCCTTGTTTCGGAGATAGTCCTTCCACCCGGGACCGAGACCATTGGCATCCGCACCGAGCATCTGCAGATCGCTGCGCGCAATGGCGGGCGGTTGATCGGCCGCGTGCATCGGGTCGAGCATCTGGGTGAGCAGAATCACGTTCACCTGGACTATAAGGGGCAGACGCTGGTGACGCTCGCGGATCCGGGCCAGCCGCTCCAGGTCGGTCAGGAGGTCGAATTGCACCTGAAGCATCCGCTCTATTTCGACGGCGTTGGGCAACGCATCAACGCCATGGTTCACTGAGGATCATTCAATGTCGCTGCAACCCGAGACATTCAAATCGCTGGTCAAGGTGGCCGCCGAGCAGGTCATCGCCAGCGCGCCGGAGCTCACGAGCCTGGATCAGGCGATCGGCGACGGCGATCACGGCACGAACATGAAGCGCGGCTTCGAGGCCGTGCTCGGCAAGCTCGATGCGATCTCCGCGCAGCCGTTCGACGAGGCTCTGAAGACGATCGGCAAGACGCTGGTGATGACCGTCGGCGGCGCGTCGGGACCCCTTTACGGCAGCTTCTTTCTTGCAGCGGGTGAAGCGCTCTCGCATGACAAGCATTTGCCAGACGATCTCGCCGAAGTCTTTGCGAGCGGGGTCGACGCGGTGAGCAAGCGCGGCCGCTCTCACGCCGGCGAGAAGACGATGCTCGACGTGCTCGTTCCTGTCCTGGAGGCGTTGAAGACGGATGCCGGGCGCCCCGACATCGTCGAGCGCATTCGCACCACGGCCGCCGAGGCCGCCGAGCGGACTGCGCCGATGCAGGCGACCAAGGGACGGGCTTCGTTCCTCGGACCGCGAAGTGTCGGGCATGTCGATCCCGGTGCACGGTCGAGCTGCGTCCTTCTGCAAGCGGTGTGCGCGAGCCTCGAGGGGCGGCCATGAACGACACCGTGGGTATCGTGATCGTCTCGCATTCGAAGGACATCGCCAAAGGCACCGCCGACATGGTGCGGCAGATGGTCGGCAGCGAGGTCAGGGTCGCCTTCTGCGGCGGCAATCCCGACGGCGGGTTGGGAACCAGCGTGGCCCTGATCGTCGATGCCATCAACGACGCCTGGTCACCGAAGGGCGTTGCAATCCTCGTCGATCTTGGCGGCGCCGAGACCAACAGCGAGATGGCGGTCGAAATGCTGGACCCTGAGCGGCGGGATCTCGTTGTCGTCTGCAACGCGCCGATCGTCGAAGGCGCCGTGATGGCGGCGACTGAGGCGGCTGGCGGCAGCTCGCTGGCAGAGGTGCGGGCGGTGGCCGAGGAACTCTCTGCCGACTGACAACAGTTCGGCGAAGCGAAGATGGAAAATATGACGATGCTGGAAACTTCAAACGTGAACGGACAGATCTTCACGGGCAACGTGCAACTGGTGCACGCGGTCGGCATGCATGCGCGACCCGCGGTCAAGCTGACCAAGCTCGCCAAGAAGTTCGAGGCGCAGATTTCCGTCCGCGTTGCCGGCGCGGCCGAGTGGATCAATGCCAAGAGCGTGGCCAAGATCATGGCCATGCGCGCCGCCCATGGCAGCATGATCGAGATCAAGGCGTTGGGCAGCGATGCGGAAGCTGCCGTCGCCGCGCTGATCGATCTGATTGCATCCGATTTCCCAGACGGGATTGCGTAACATGCGAGACAGCGCTTCAGGACCGGCCTACCGTGGCAGAACCGCCTCCATCGGTTTTGCCCAGGGGCCGTTCATCCGGGTCGATGCGGGCGCGAACGGCGAGCGGGTCGCCGGCACCCTGGTCGATGAAGCGCTGGCGTTGCGAAGTGCGATCGATACCGCGAGCCGGCAGATCGCCGAGCTTGCCGCAATCGCCGGGGGCGAAGCCGCGCAAATCCTGGAATTCCAGGTCGCGCTGCTGGAGGACGAGGACTTGGTCAGCGCGATCCTGGCAGCGATCGGCGAGGGCGAGCCCGCGGATGCCGCCTGGTGCGCGGCGCTCGACGAGCAGATCGCCGACTATAATTCGGCGCCGGACGAGTATCTGAAGGCGCGCAGCTCCGATTTTGCCGACCTTCGCGATCGCGTGTTGAACATCTTGCGCGGTGGCGAGGGCCATGCGTTGAGGATTCCGAGCGGAGCGGTCGTCTGCGCCGACGATCTGCCGCCTTCGCGCTTCCTCGAGATCGACTGGTCCGATGGCGGCGGCCTGGCGCTGTTGCGCGGCAGTCCGACGAGCCACGTCGCGATGCTGGCGCGCGCCCGCGGCATCCCGATGGTGGTGCAGCTCGGCGCGGTGCCGGCGGCGGGGACCTCGGCGCTACTCGATGGCGAGGGCGCAACGCTCGAGCTCGATCCCAGCGCGGAGCAGGTCGGCCTGTTCGAGAAGCGGCGGGAGCTTCACCGCAAGAGCAGGGCTTCCGCGCGAGCCATCCTCCGGCGGCCAGCGGCGTCCTGGCGCGGCGAACGGATCAAGCTCCTCATCAACATCCAGCGCGTCGAGGACCTCGACTATCCGGACGCGCAATATGCCGACGGCGTCGGCCTGATGCGCACCGAGTTTCTGCTGTCGGAGCGCGGCCTGCCTGACGAGGAGACGCAGTTTCAGGTCTACGATCAGGTCTTGCGCTGGGCCGAGCGGCGTCCGGTGACGATCCGTACCTTTGACGCAGGTGGCGACAAGCCGGTGCCGGGCTTCACGCCGGACGGCGAGGCAAACCCCTTCCTCGGCGTTCGCGGCCTTCGCCTTTGTCTCGCCCAGCCGGAGATCTTTGCGGTTCAGCTCCGCGCGCTGGCGCGTGCGGCAGTGCGCGGGAATCTCAAGGTCATGCTCCCGATGGTCACTTCAGCCCACGAGGTCGAGGCGGCACGAAAGCTGTTCGCCGACATCGTGCAGGACTTGCAGGCGAAAGGCACCGCGGCGCTGCTTCCCGAGCTCGGAATCATGGTCGAGGTGCCCGCGGCGGCGCTTTCGATCGCCAGCTTCAAGAGCGCCTTCTTCTCGATCGGTTCGAACGACCTTGCGCAATATGTCCTCGCCTGCGACCGCTCGAATGGCGCTCTCGCGCCGCTGCTGGATCCCTTGCACCCGGCGGTTCTCGAACTGATCACGCGGACCGCGGAGCACGGCCGGCGCGCCGGAATCCCGGTGAGCCTGTGCGGCGACATGGCGAGCGATCCGCGCTGCATTCCCGCGCTGCTCGATTGCGGGCTTCGGGAGCTGTCCGTGAATGTATCGGCGCTTGCGCAAATCAAGCAAACGATCGATCGTCTGGGCAGCGGAGGTGGAAAACTTGACTGACGCCGTTGTCGATGAACCGGCGGAGGCCGGCGCGGTTGCCGTCTACAAGCGCATCTTCAAGGAGGTCCTGGACAAGCGCCCCTCGGGAATGCGGCTGCGGCTCGCCCATGCCATGGGAAAGAACCGGAGCTTCGTCAGCCAGATCTCCAATCCGGCCTATCCAGTGCCGATCCCGGTGCAGCATCTCAACACGATCTTCGACGTCTGCCACTTTCCTCCGCAGGCAAAGGCGGCCTTTCTGCGCGCCTATGCGCGCGCGCATCCGCGCAGGATCAGCCGTCTGACCGAAGGACCGCACGAGCGGACCTTGACGCTGCATTTGCCCGATCTCGGCAGCGGCAAGCGGAATGCTCAGCTCGACGCGCTGCTCCAGGAGTTCGCGCGCCGGCTGATTGCCATCATGCAGGAAAAAGAATGAGGCAGGAAACTGAGGCATAAGTGATGGGGAGGGTCGCATGAAGAAGTTCATCAATTCCGTCGACGACGTCCTGGCGGAGAGCCTGGATGGGTTTGCTGCCGCGCATGCCGATCTCGTCACGCTGGGCGCGGAGCGCAAATTCGTGCATCGCCGTGAGCTCAACCGGAGGAAGGTTTCGCTGGTTTCCGGCGGCGGCAGCGGGCACGAGCCGCTGCATGCCGGTTTCGTCGGTTACGGCATGCTCGACGCCGCCTGTCCGGGGCAGGTCTTCACGTCACCGACGCCGGACCAGATCGTCGAGGCCGCCCAGGCCGTCGCCAGCGAGGCCGGTGTGCTGTTCATCGTGAAGAACTATGCGGGAGACCGCATGAACTTCGAGATGGCGGCGGAGATCGCCGAAGGCCGCATCGCGACCATCGTGACGGATGATGACGTCGCGGTCGAGAACTCCACCCACAGCATCGGTCGCCGAGGCGTCGCGGGGACGCTGATCGTCGAGAAGATCGTCGGTGCGGCGGCCGAGAAGGGCCTTGATCTGGCCGGCTGCGTTGCGCTCGGCGAGCGCGTCAATGCGCGGACGCGCTCGATGGGCGTGGCGCTGACGAGCTGCACCGTCCCGGCCGCCGGTGGGCCGACCTTCGCGCTCGCCGAGGACGAGATGGAGATGGGCGTCGGTATTCACGGCGAGCCCGGACGCCGCCGCGTCAAGCTGGAGCAGGCCGACGCCATCGCCTTCGAGATGACGACGGCCATCGCGGAGGATCTCGGCGCGCGCGAGGGGGCCGAGGCGCTGCTGCTCGTCAACGGCTTCGGCGGCACGCCCATGATCGAGCTCTATCTGATGTATCACGCCGCGCGAAAGCTGCTCGAGAAGCGCGGCCTGCGCATCACCCGCTCACTGGTCGGCAGCTACGTCACCTCGCTCGATATGGCCGGCTGCTCGCTCAGTTTGAGCCTGCTCGATGCCGAGGCGACGGCGCTGTGGGACCACCCGGTCCGCACCGCAGCCCTCAAATGGTGAGCCTGGCCTGATATGGACCACTGAGCGATCCCGAACTCCGCCGCGATGGAATGCGGCCCCGCTAAAGCGCGATGAGGTTAGGATGAATCGTCATCGCGCTTTAGGTTGTTGTTTGAGCATGATCTTTCCGGAAAACCGCTCCGCACTTTTCCGGATCATGCTCTAGCGGGCTGCCAGCGCGCCGGTTTGCTCCCTGAAACTGGCCGTGCCTTCAGGCACGGCATTTTTTTGAGAACCGTTCGCGGGTTCAATTTTCCGCGTTTTTGAGATTATTTTGGCAGCGGGACCAACCGTCTGCGTGGCCAGTGGCTCCCACCGGACGGGAACCGATGTGCCGGGATCCAAGTTAGTTCTCCGGTCGCGCTGGCATTCCCAAGGATACGATGAACGGCGCATGCCTTTGGCCCGCGCCAGGCCGGCCACGGGCACCTCAGAGTCGTCGCGCTACGGTGGAATGAACCCATGAAACGAACGGATCGCGCCAATGCAACTGAAGCCGTCGATCCTCGCTTCACGGATTTGGACGCATGGTCGGGGACCGCCGCATTGGAAGCGATGTGGGAAGGTCAACTCGCAGCAGTCGCAGCCGTCGGCCAATGTCTTCCTGCGCTCGCGGCGGCGACCGATGCCGCGGCGGAAGCCCTCGGAGATGACGGGCGCCTGGTCTATGTCGGCGCAGGAACGTCGGGCAGGGTGGCCATCCAGGACGGCGCCGAACTGACGCCCACCTTCGCCTGGCCTCAGCAGCGCGTCCACTTCATCATCGCCGGCGGCGAGAGCGCGTTTGTCACCAGCGTCGAAGGCGCGGAAGACGATGTCGACGACGCAATCGCCCAGATCGATGCCGCAAGGCTGTCGTCGCACGACGTCGTCATCGCGGTTGCGGCGAGCGGCACGACCCCGTTCACCGTGGCCGCATTGCGCCAGGCCGGCCGGTATCAGGCCGTGACCGTCGGCATTGCTAATAACCGCCAGGCCCCGCTGCTTGCAGCAGCGAAATATCCGGTGCTCGTCGAGACCGGGCCTGAGCTCATCGCTGGTTCAACGCGGATGAAGGCCGGCACCGCCCAAAAGATCGTCCTCAACCTGATGTCGACCGGCATCATGCTGCGTCTTGGTCGCGTCTACCGCGGCATGATGGTCAATATGCTGCCCACGAACGCAAAGCTGAAGCGTCGGGCCGACGCGATGGTCGCCCGCATCACCGGTTGCAGTGAAGAGCAAGCTGCCTCTGCCTTGGAATCGACCGGCGGCGACATCAAGTTGGCCGCCCTCGTCGTGCTCGGATACGACAAGACGGAAGCGGCGAATCTTCTCGCCAGCCACAAGGGCAATCTTCGTCGCGTGTTTGACGATCTGGGGTGAGGACCTTAGCAGGCGGCTACTCACCGCAGTCCCGAAGTCCGCCTCTCGTCAATTGGGCCCGATCACGGCATCAACCTGGCGGCCGTTCCGGGTGATGACGATGACGCCGTTGCGAATGGTAAATCTCGCGCCAAGCAGTTTCCGCACCTTGTCCGTGATTGGGGAAGGGAAGGGAATGGTTTCTCCCGCGACGGGATCGCCGACCTTGATCGGTTCAGTCGCGGACGCCGCAATTGGGGCAGGCTTGATAAAGTCTCTGATCAGCTGAATCTCTTCGCGCGACAGGATGAGCGAGCCCTGGTCGGGACGAGTCTCCGCCGGCGGTCTCGGTGTTTCGCTGCTTGGCTTGTCACGTGCCTCGTTGGCGCTTGCGATCTGATCGAGCCTGGCTATGTGCAGCTTGAGCGCGATGATCTCGCGTTGCAGCGTTGCGATCTCCGCTTTGAGCGACTTGACCTGCGTGAACACAATGGTCACGCAAACGCAACTCACGATGACGACGACGCTCAGCAATGCGAGCAACCAGCGCTCGAGGTTCCCTCTCGACTGCCCGGTCGTCTCTGGGACGTCATCGCGCTGGAGATGCCTGCGCCAGATGCTGCGTCCTCGCGCCACCCATTTGGCAAAGGCGGTCACGTCACCCGACTCATCTCCCCCCGAACCGAAGTGCGCGGATGACACGGCAAAAGCCTCGTCGACCGGACGAACAGTTGGTGCGTTGCTTTGCCCGGCGCCTGATTCCAGATCCTGGTCATCTGCAACGTGATCTTCCGCCGGCGGATGAGCAGCGATGTGCGACGGATCACGCCCCATCTGCAGGTCAAGCCGGCCAATATCCGTTCTCGATGGAGCCATCTGTCTACTTCAGCAGCTGCGCCGATGCGGCTTGAGTGCCCCGAGGGTCGTCTTGCGATGCTGCGGTTTTGCAGGCCGTCGCCGCCGAATCTGCAAGTCGTTCCCGCATGCTCGCGGACATGAACCGTGCCGACAAGCGAGACCGGTGTCAATTGGAGACGACGGTGGCAGTGTGGGGCCGAGCTCCTGCTCTTTCCCTCTTGTTATCGCGCTGGCATGCCGCGCGAATTGCCGAGTTGGGCCGGCGGGACGATCGAATGACGCGCGGCAAAATCGATCAAGGCGCCTCGTGCTGGGCTATCCGGCTGCAGCAAATCCCTGTGCGTTCCGAACAAGGTCACGGCGACTTCGATCTCGCCTTGCCAGTTCGTGATCGCGGACGAGATCGCACTCAGGCCCGGAATGTAACGTCCGTCGACATAGGCGATACGCTCGCGCTGGACTTTCGTCGTCAGTGCCTCGACGCTTTCCAGGTCGGGATTGAGATCCGGCCAGCTTACGCCCTCAGAAGCGGCGCGCGCGAGTTCGTTTTGCAACCGCGCGGCCAGCTGCTGAGACGGCAGGTAGGACAGGAAGATGCGCCCGGTCGCGGAGTCGAGCAGGGGGAACGTGCTGCCAAGACCGATCGACGTGGTCGTCAGATGGGGACCTCTCTCCATCCTGACCACGGTAGGGCCATTGTGACTCCAGACCGCAAGCAGCGCGGCTTGTCCGGTCACGGCAGCCAGTTCCTCGAGCTCTTCGGACGCACGGACGACGAAGTTGTTCCGGCTGATGGCCGCAACACCCAGCTCCGCTGCTTCGCGGCCGAGGTCATACCGGCCGGAGCGCTCCTTCTGCACGGCAAGGCCCGCATGAATGAAGCTTGCCAGATAGCGATGCACCTTGCTCGGTGGCATGCCGGCTTCGCGCGCGATATCCGACAGCGTCGCCGGCCCGTCAAAGGATCGCAGGACTCGCAGGACCGAAAGCGCGGCGTCGAGAGCCTGGATGCCGCCAGGGGCCGTCCCGCCGCTCTCTTCATCAGTATCTTTCGGGCGCGTCCGTTTCATCCCAACATGTCCTTGAACTCTTGCGGCACGCTCGCGCCGCGGAGCTCGCCTGTGTCCGTGACAGAGGCCCAGGCGCGCTGTTCGAAGCCGCTCGCAATCTGCACGTTTCCGACCGACAGCTTGTAGTCGATTCGAAACCGCCGCTCTTGCCACTCGGCGACTTCTGCGCGGACCACCAGCTCATCGTCGTAACGGGCGGGCCCCACAAATTGGGCGCCGACATTGACCAGCGGCGTGACGCTCCTGAAGCGGCGCTTGAGCTCCCGCTGGCTCAATCCGCAGCTCCGCAGCCAGCGCTGATAGGTGCAGTCAAACCAATAGAAGTAGTTGGGATAAAAGACGATTCCGGCTTCGTCGCAATCGCCCCACTCGATCGTGAAAGCTGTCTCAAACATCCGAAAACTCTCCTGCCGCATGACGCCGGGCCAAAGCTTAGCCTCGCCGGGCACGTTCCCTATAAGAAAAATATTTCCTCACTATGCAAAAATATATTGCATATCGAGAAATCGATTGCATAATACGCAATAAGAATACGGTTAGCAAAGCAACAGGGAAGGGGAAAGTCATGCGGCTCGGTCGCATTGCTGTGCTGGGGGGCGGTCCTGCGGGACTGTATTTCGCTTACTTGTGGAAGCGTCGGCATCCCGGCGACCACGTCGACGTCTTCGAGCAGAATCCGGAAGGGGCCACCTGGGGATTTGGCGTCGTCTTCTCCGACAAGGCGCTCGACTTCCTTCGCGCCGATGATCCGGAAACGGCCGAAGCCGTCTCGGCGCACATGGAGACATGGCGCGACATCACGCTCGTTCACCGTGGCGAGCGCGTCGCGCTCGACGGTGTCGGCTTCTCCGCGGTCGGACGGCTCGATTTCATCACGCAGCTGACCGAGCGCGCACGATCCGCCGGTGCCAATCTGAACTTCGGCACGGTCGTGCGTTCGGTCGATGAACTCGCGGGATACGACCTGATCGTCGCTGCCGACGGCGTGAACTCGCTGGTCCGAAGGACCTATGAAGGGGACTTCAAGACGTCCCTTTCCTACGACGACAACAAGTTCGCTTGGTACGGCACCACCAAGCGCTTCGAGACGCTGACCCAGACCTTCGTCGAAACCGAGTACGGCTGCTTCAACGCCCATCACTACCGCTACTCGCCGACGATGAGCACGTTCATCGTCGAGTGCGATCGCGCCACATGGCTGCGCGCCGGCTTTGCGGAGAAGACCGAGGAAGAGAGCAGGGCGATTTGCGAAAAAGTGTTCGCCGACACGCTGGAAGGACATCCGCTCGTCAATAACAAATCGGTCTGGCGGAATTTTCCCTGGCTGTGGAATGATCGCTGGTCGCACCGCAACATGGTGCTCGTCGGCGATGCGCTTCACACCGCGCACTTCTCGATCGGATCTGGAACGCGCCTCGCGCTCGAGGACGTCATCGCCCTCGTCAATGCGCTGGACGGCGAGCCGCACAGCGTCCGCCGTGCACTGGAAGACTACGAGGCCGCGCGCCGACCGGTGGTGGAGAAGCTGGTCAAGGCCGCAAAAACGAGCGCGGCCTGGTACGAGCGCTTTGCCGAGCACATGAAGCTAAATCCGCTGGACTTCGGCTACAGCTACATCACCCGTTCGGGGCGGATCGACGACAATCAACTCCGCGCGATGTCGCCGGGCTTCATGGCGCGTTACGACGCCAGTTCATTGGTCTCCAGCACGTAAGCGATGACGAGGAGCGTTTCCATGACGGACGGAATCAGCCACGCGATCGTGGATCATGTGCCCGACAACGCACCCGGCGCGCGGGAGATCGGCTTCGAAATCGCCGAGCGCTACAACGCCAGCGAGATCCTCTTCGACAATCTCAGGGCGGGTCGTGCCGACAAGGTCGCGATCTACGCCGCAACCGGCAACACCCGCTATGGCGAACTGTGCGCCAAGGCCGCCAAATGCGGAAACGCGCTCACGTCGCTCGGACTTGTCGCCGGTGACCGCGTGCTCCTCTTGCTGAACGACACGGCGGCCTATCCCGCCGCGTTCTTCGGCGCGATCCGCGCCGGCTTCGTGCCGATGCTGATCAACACGCTCTCGCCGAAGGAACTCATCGGCTTCTATCTGCAGGACTCGGCCGCACCGGTCGCGGTCGTCGACGCCGAATATGCTGCCCTGTTCGACCAGGAGACGATTGCGGGAACGTCGCTGCGCGCGCTGGTCGTCGTCAACGGCGATGCCGCGTGCGAACCGTCCTCGATCAAGATGCTGAATGGCGACCAATGGTTCGCCCAGTTTCCCGCGGAACTGGACGCCGCGCCCACGAGCCGCGACGACATGGCGTTCTGGATGTACAGCTCGGGCAGCACCGGCCGGCCAAAGGGCATCGTACATCTCCAGCACGACATGGCCTATACCGCGGATAGTTTCGGCCGTCACATCCTGGGAATCGAAGAGACCGATATCTGTTTCTCCGTGCCGAAGATCTTCTTCGCCTACGGGTTCGGCAATTCGATCACGTTCCCGTTCTCGGTCGGCGCCAGCACGGTCCTGCTCGCCGGGCGGCCAGAACCGAATGCGGTTCTGGACTTGATCGAAAAATTCAGGCCCACGCTCTTCTTTGGCCTGCCGACGCTTTACAACGCGTTGCTGCATCATCCCCGCATCGAAACCGCCGACCTGTCGAGCGTGCGCCTCTGCCTGTCGGCCGCCGAAGTGCTGTCGCAGGACATCTTCAACGACTGGCGGCGGCGCTTCGGGCTCGAGATCGTCGAAGGACTCGGATCAACCGAGGTGCTGCACATCTATCTCTCGAATACGCGCGAGCAGAAGAAGACCGGGACCGCCGGCAAGCGCGTTCCGGGATACGAGATCCGACTGACCACGCCCGAGGGGGAGCCCGTCGCGCAAGGCGAAGAAGGTGTGATGTGGGTCCGCGGTCACTCCAACGCGCCTTGCTACTGGAACCGGCCCGACAAGACCGAGCAGACCATGCGCGAGGAGGGGTGGATCTGGACCGGCGACAGGCTCGTCGAGGACGCCGACGGCTTCTTCACTTTCGTCGGTCGCGTCGACGATCTCATCAAGGTGAGCGGCCAGTGGATCTACCCGGTCGAGATCGAGCTCTGCCTGTCGGATCATCCCGCAGTCCGGGAATGCGCGGTGCTTGGCCTCGAGCTTCCCGATCGCCGCATGACCACGAAAGCGTTCGTGATCCTTCGGGACGGTCATGTGGCGAGCGAGTCGTTGACGCGGGAGCTGCAGGATCACGTCAAGTCAAAGCTGCTTCCCTACAAATATCCACGCCTGATCGAATACCGGTCCGATCTGCCGAAGACAGGAACGGGCAAGATCGATCGGCAGAAGCTGCGTAGCGCCCCGTTGGTGGCCTGACCAGGCAGCCAGCTCCACTTCCCCAAGCTTACAGAACTGTCACCGGCTTAGAAACACAGGCTCACTGGAGTTCGTGATGTCCGCTGCGAATATTGTAGACGTTACCGAGGTCATCGAAGAGGCGCGGTTCGGACGCCTCCAGCTTCTGATCCTCGTTCTTTGCGCATGGATCGCCTTGCTCGACGGTTTCGACACGCAGGCGATCGCCTATGTCGCGCCCGTGATTGCCGAGCAATGGGGGATCGCCATGGCCGGCTTCGGTCCGATCTTCGGTGCGGGCCTGGCTGGGCTCACGGTCGGTGCTTTCGTCCTGAGCCCGGCTGCCGATCGTTTTGGTCGGAAAAGCGTGATCCTGCTCTCGGTGCTGCTGTTCGGCATCTTCGCGCTCGTCACGGCGCGCGCGACCACGCTGAACGAGCTTCTGGTCTACCGCTTCCTGACGGGCCTTGGACTCGGTGGCGCGATGCCCAACATCATCGCGCTGACCAGCGAATACGCGCCCAAGCGGATGCGCGCGCTGCTCATCGCCATCATGTTCTGCGGCTTTCCGCTGGGCTCGACGATCGGCGGCGTGATCAGTGCGCCGCTGATCGGTGCGCTCGGCTGGCAAGCGGTCTTCGTCGTGGGCGGCGTGCTTCCCCTCGTCACCCTGATCGTGCTGTTGATCTGGCTGCCCGAATCGATCCGCTATCTGATGACACGCGACGTCGCAGACGAGCGGATCGCAAGGTTGCTCGTCAGGCTCGACCCGACCATCGCGGCGACGGCGGCGAGCCGCTATGTCATGCATGGTTCGCAAGCGCCCGGATTTCCGGTGACGAAGCTCCTTGGGGAAGGCCGCGCATCCATGACGGCGCTCCTGTGGATCGCGTTCTTCATGAACCTGCTCGTCATGTACTTCCTGGTGAACTGGATGCCCTCGCTGCTCAAGGCGAGCGGCCTGCCCCTCAACATCGCGATCCTCTCGACGGCGGTGTTGAACGCCGGAGGCGTCGTCGGCGCGATCGTTCTCGGCCGCTTCGTCGATCGGCTCGATCCATATCTCGTGCTCGGCGGCGCCTATTCGGCCTCCGCGCTCTTCATTGCGGGTATCGCATTCGGTTCTTCCAATGTGTGGACGCTGATGATCTCGACCTTCCTCGCCGGGTTTGGCGTGGTCGGCGCGCAGATCAGCATGAACGCGCTCGCGGCAAGCCTGTACCCGACCGCGATCCGCTCCACCGGGGTCGGCTGGGCGCTGGGCGTGGGTCGCATCGGATCGATCATTGGCCCGGTCGCAGGTGGCGTGCTGCTCGGCTTCGGATGGACCGCGCAGTCCGTCGTCTTGACCGCGGCGGTGCCGGCAATTCTGGCGGGACTGGCGGTGATCGCGCTTCGCAGACGAGAGCCGGCGCTCGCACTCGTGTCGTCGGCCGCGACACTGCATCACTAACCATCTTGTTCTCAATCACAGCGAGACAAACGATGTCCCACGATACGATCATGGCCCCAACCGCCGATACGCCGGAACGCCGGGCCTTCTATGACAAGATCGACAAGAGGAACCTGACGGCCCTATGGCTGTCGCTGGCCGATCTCGTCACGCCCGAACCGAGAAGCGGGTGTCGCCCGGCATCCTGGCGCTTTGATGAGATCCGGGCGTATATGCTCGAGGCCGGAAGTCTCATCACCGCCAAGGAGGCGGAGCGGAGGGTTCTGGTCCTCGAAAATCCCGGTCTTCGCGGCCAGTCGAAAATCACCACGGATCTCTATGCCGGCGTGCAACTGGTGATGCCGGGTGAGGTTGCGCCGGCCCACCGCCATACCCAATCCGCGCTGCGATTCATCCTCGAAGGCGAGGGCGCCTACACGGCGGTGAACGGCGAACGCACCATCATGCACGAGGGCGATTTCATCATCACGCCGCCCTGGGCCTGGCACGATCACGGCAACCCCAGCCCCAATCCGGTGTTCTGGCTCGACGGTCTCGATATTCCCGTCATTCAGATGCTCGATGCATCCTTTGCCGAACATCTCGACGTCGACGAGCAGCCGATCACCCGTCCCGTCGGGGACAGCGACGCCCGCTACGGCCATAACCTGCTTCCTGTCGATCACAGGGGAGGCGGCGGCACCTCGCCGGTGTTCAACTATCCCTATGCGCGAACGCGCGAGTCGCTCGAGCGCTTGCGACGTGGCGCGGCCTGGGACGCATGCCACGGACTCAAGATGCGTTACACCAACCCGATCACCGGCAATCACGCCATGGCCACCATGGCGACCTTCATCCAGCTCCTGCCGAAGGGGTTTGCAACGACGGCTTACCGCTCGACCGACGCGACCGTGTTCGTGCCGATTGAGGGCAGGGGGCGCAGTGTCATCTCATCGCGATCCGGCGAGGACATCGTCGTCGAGTGGGGCAAGCGCGACATCTTCGTCGTCCCCTCCTGGCATCGCGTGCGTCACGAAGCGATCGACGGCGACGCCGTGATCTTCTCCTATTCCGATCGACCCATTCAGGAAGCCCTGCATCTTTTCCGGGAGGACCGCGGCAATGCCTAACGCCAACACTCACTCTGATTTCGTTCTGCCGCCGCCGCCGCATGCGTCGGTCGCGGTCCACAATTCGTCGGCACGCTTTCCGCTGCGCCGGATCATCTGTGTCGGACGCAACTATGCGGCGCACGCGCGCGAGATGGGGCGCGATCCCGATCGCGAGCCACCGTTCTTCTTCATGAAGCCCGCGGACACGGTCGTGGACGACGGAACGACGGTTCCCTATCCGCCGCAGACCAGCAACTTCCACTACGAGATCGAGCTGATCGTCGCGATCGGCCAGGGCGGCACCGACATCCCCGTCGCTCGCGCGCTCGATCATGTCTGGGGCTACGGCGTCGGCATCGATCTGACCCGCCGCGATCTGCAGCTTCAGGCCCGTGAGCAGGGCCGTCCCTGGGACTGGGGCAAGGGTTTTGACCTGTCGGCGCCGATCGCCCCGCTGCGACCGGTTTCGGAGGTCGGCCATCCAAACGCCGGGCGCATCTGGCTTGCCGTCGACGGTGTGCTCAAGCAGGACTCCGACATCTCAAAGTTGATCTGGCCCGTGCCGGACATCATCTCGATCTGCTCGCAGTCGATGGTGCTCAAACCCGGCGACATCATCATGACGGGCACGCCGGAAGGCGTCGGTCCGGTGCAGCGCGGCCAGGTGATGACGGGAGGAATCGAGGGGATGGGCGAAATCAGGATACCTGTCAAATAGCTTCGTTGAAGTCGCATCGCTCGTGTATTCATTTGTCGCGTCGCGCTGGCCTCCTTGGCCAGCCGGCGCTGCACTTCAACTTTCGAAATGGGGCTGCGTGGATGGCCGGTGTTCGGGTCTTCGCAACGGAATAATTTGGCAACGGAAAAATTTGGCGACGGAATAACGCACCACGGGAACGGCTACGAGCCCGGAAACGTTTGATCTAGCTCAACGGTCGTCTTGTCGTTTCGGTGCCCTCTCACGACCGTCATATCCGCCCCGCTTTCCGTTGGAGCAACGATGCGCACGATCCTGGTCGCACTGACGCTATTGGCAGCCGTTACCACGGCTCATGCTGCACACGATTATCCCTGGTGTGTCTTTGGCGGAGGGCTTGGCGCCTCCGGTGACTGTTCTTACCAGACAAGAGAGCAGTGCCTGGCGTCAGCATCCGGCCGATGGAACACGTACTGCGATATGAATAGGCGCCATCTCTTCAAGCAGCGCGCATCGCATCCCAGGAAAGTCCAACAGTATTGAGGACCGCGTGCAAAGCAGATGGGACTCCTTTCCATCTTACCGCGGCACTATTGTCCCGAAACCGGATCGACCGGAGGGAAGCCGAGCGCGTGTGCACCAGCGCGCGCATAAAACCGCTCCTGGGCAAAGACATGTTGCCTCGCGGCGTGAACATCGCGCAACCGCCGCTGCAGCGGTGATGCGTTGAGCACGACGGAGGATCCGCCGAGCCCATGGCAGCCGCTGACGACGTCGGCGCAGGTCGCGTGGATCCAGGCGTTACCCTGCAGGCTCTCGGCAAAATCCGTCTTGTCATCGAGCACGCCCGCGATTGCGCGATCCCAATGGTTTTCCGCCTGAACCTGCAGGAGCGCACGTGCCGCCCGCAGCCCGGCATCGAGCCGGCCGAATTCGTGCTGGAAGACAGGCGAATCCCTGAGATCGGCGGGCGCGAAGAGCTGGCGGCGGCCACCGCCGGTCATGGCGACGAGATCGGCGATTGCGCCGGTCGCAATACCGATGGGGACGGCCGCATGAAGGTCTCCGATGAACGGCGCGATGGCACCCGCGAACGGCCCCGGCACGCATGAAGGTCCATGAAGCAGATCGAAACACTCGGCCTCGGAGACGGTGACATTATCGAGGGTCACATGATGGCTGCCGCTGCCTGTCAGTCCGAAGGCCTGCCATGTGTCCTCGATGTGCCAGCGCTCCGCTGGAAGCACGACAGCGCGCGTCAATGGCCGCGCGCCCGACATCACCGGCGCCCCGTCCTTGTGGACGACGAAATGACCGGCGATCCATTGCGCGTTCTGGCAGCCGCTGGCGAATGGCCAGCGTCCTGAGACTCGATAACCGCCATTGACCGTTTCACCCCGACCGGCGGGCGTGCCCACCCCGACCACGAGCACATCGGCTCCATTCCTGTACATACGATCGAATATTTCCCGCGGCGCCCGCATGCAGAACATCTGCGACGTCGTTCCGATCCCGGCCACCCAGCCGAGCGAACCGTCGAGCGCAGACAAGGCTTCGATCAGCGGCAGAACCTCAGCCACGCTCAGCTCCAACCCGCCATGGCTGCGCGGCAGCATGGTCCGGAAGAAGCCCATCTGTCGCAGCCTGTCGGTGATGTCGGCAGGAATTCGTCGGGCGCTCTCGATCTCGCCAGCGCGAGCGACAATCTCCGGCGCCAGTTCATTGATCGACGCGAGCAGTCGCGCGACTTCACGCGCAACGGGCTGCTGCCTGGTGGGGCGATTGGTGTCCTGGCGCACAAATTGAACTTGAGTGGTCACCATCGGTGTATCTCCAGAGCTAGTGTGACAGAGACGGACGGAATGGTTACGGCTGCAACATGGTTTCCCGATCGAACGGCTCTATCTCTCCGGCAGCGGGATCGCAGACGCGAAGACCCGATCGGGATCGAAGCGACGCTTGAGGGCGCAGAGCCGGGCGCCATTGTCGCCATAAGCCGCCGCCGCCTGTTCGCGGTCATCCGGCGCCAACAGGTTGGCGTAGCCACCCGGCAGGGCGAACGGGGCGAGGCTCCTGCAAAGGTTCTGCGCCCATTGCCTGTGCTCCGCGCCGTTGCTCCCATCGGGCTCCCAACCGGCGATGATCTCCACCATGAAATGTTCCTGGCGCAAGCCGAAGGCGATCGCATCCGCCGGAATGCGCGTGGCCGCGCCGTGAAAGTGGTGAAAAGCGATGGCAGTGCGGGGCGACGTCTTGCGGGCGGCTGCGCCGATGATCGTATCGATAGCGCCGGGCATGAGCGTGGGCAGCGAGCGCGTCCGGATCTCCCAGTGGCAGCCAGCCGCTTCCGCCACCCAGGCGTCAAACGGGGCGAGCATGTCGGTGTAGGTCATCGGCCCAAGCTGTGCGAATTGCGGCGTTCCAAGGGCCTGGAGGTCACCGATGATGCGTTCCCCTCGATGTTGGTCGCCGTTCCACAGTGGCGACAGCATGAGCGCGGGCTGGCCATCCGGACCGGATGTCATGATCGCTGACACACCGAGTTCGTCAGGCATGGTTTCCGCGAACGCCGCGTAGCGGCGCAGCACTGACTCGGCTTCGGTCCAGGGATACACGATCGATCCCGCGAGCATGCGGGGCGCTTCATGCAACTGGATCCGCATGGAGGTGACAACGCCGAAATTGCCGCCGCCGCCGCGTAGCGCCCAGAACAGCTCGGGCTCCGCATCCGGTCCGGTCGTTACGCGCCGCCCGTCCGCGAGCACCACCTCGGCGCCCAGCAAATTATCCGCCGCCAGGCCGTACCGACCGTTCAGAGGGCCGTAGCCGCCGCCCAGGGTGAGGCCGGTGACGCCGACCTCACCGCAGTTGCCCAGTGCCGCGACCAGACCGTAGAAGCCGGCGGCGGCAGCCACGTCCTTGATCCTTGCTCCGCCGGAGACGGTTGCTGTTCGAGCGTGCGGATCCACGATGACTTGCCTCATCCTGCCGAGGTCGATGACGAGTCCGTTCGGGCATAAGGCGCGGCCCGCCCAGTCATGACCTCCGCCGCGCACCGACAGAGGGATTCCGTGCCGACGCGCACTGCGCACCGCCGCCTGCACGTCCGCGGTCGTCTCACACACTGCAAATAAAGCAGGCTGGTTCTCGACCGCGCCGTTCCATACCCGCCGCGTGCGGGCATAGTCATCGTCGCCCCGTGACACGATTCGTCCCTGCATCTTTGCGCCCAGTTCCGCGGCTGGGCCGGAGGTCGTCGATTTGTTCATGACGTTCATCAATTCCTCCACTTGTGATTTCGAAGACATGAAGGGCCTACGCGGCCGCCATCATGGACTTGACGTGGCTTGCCAGCTCGGGCTGGTGCAGCGCGCTCTGCGGCCTGAGGAGCCCTCGTACTTCGCAGACGATCCTGTCCGTCTCGTAGTCCTCGGCGGCGAGCCGCATGAGCGCGCGCGTGTATTGCGTCCTCGCTTCGAGGTCCGGCGGCCGCACGCCGCGCGTCTGCGGATAAACGAGATCGTCCATCGCGACGGTCCATGGCGTTTCGAGAAGCGGCTGGATGTCGCGGAAGAAGGCTTCCGCGAGGCCATCGAGCGGATCGATGAGTCGGCAGCGCGACTCGAGCAGGGTCGCTAAAACGCAGCCCTCCTGCGCGGCGACCGACATCCCCTGGCCCTGGACCGGGGGGAAGCGGCAGATCGAGTCCCCGAGCGGGATCAACCCGCGAGGGAAACGGTCGAGCTTGTCGAAAGCGCGCCGCACGCTGCATGGCATTCCGAACCGCTCGATGTTGCCGACCTGCTTCGCGCCGCGGATCGCATTGTAGATGGTGGGACGGCGAAGCGACTTGGCGAAGGCCATGAACCCGTCAATGTCGCCCGGCGCCGTCTCGCCGTGATTTACGCAAAGCGAAACGCTCCATCGTTGCCCCTCTATGGCCATGATGATTGCGAGGCGGCTGCTGGCCGGCGGCATCGGCACGTGCACCATGCCGAGCCAATCCGTCGGAGCGTCGTCAGGCTTTTCGAAGATGGCCGTCGCATAGGCCTGATCGATGCCGATCTCGATCGCTGCCGGTTTCGCCGAGCCGATCGCTTCGAGGAAGCGAAGCGCTGGCGAAGCCCGACCCGAGGCGTCGACGACCAGATCCGCAGCAAGACTTCCCTCCCTTCCGCGCATGTCGTCAAAGCGCACTCCGGCCACCGCACGATTGTCGTGCGAGGCGATGAGTTCCGTCACGCGCATGCGCGGCCTGAACTCGATATTCCTGATACGTTCGACCCGGCGACGGCAGACGTGCTCGAGCGCAGGGCGCGACATGCCGAATTGATCGAAGCCGAGGTCGCGCTGCGGGAAAGGATCGAAGCCCGGCGCCTCGAGGCGCATGTCGCGCCGAACGCGTATCCGAACGGCGCCAGCCTCGACGAGATCATGCTCGATGCCTGGAAACAGAAATTCGAGTGCTCGGTGTCCGCCCGCGAGCAGCCCATGCGTGTGCCAAGCCTGCGGCGTGCCGGAACGAGGCACAGGCACGTCCGGCAATGCGTCACGGTCGAACACCATGACCTTTTCGAAGTACGGCGCGACGGCCTTTGCCGCGGCGAGACCTCCCATCCCCGCACCGATGACGACGGCTTGCTTGAGTATCGGATTTGACATGCGTAGGGTTCCCGATGGATGCGATGTCGGCCGGCACAATCTTCCGCCGGCGGCGAAGCTGAGCGAGCCTCCCGCACGATGAGCGGGACGCGCTACGCAAGAATTTCAGGAACTACGCATTGCGTTACAGCCGTAGCGTGGTGGCTCACGGCAAACGAGCGCACATCTGCAAGATGACGCGCAGGCTCGGTCACACAACAATGCGCGCCCGCCAAAATCACATCCGGGGTCCGCCTGCCCAATGGAACACGTCTCTTGCGGCCGGGTCCGTCAAGGATCGGGTCTTACATGGCCGGTTCGAAGAATTGGTTAGAAGCGCTCGACCGGCGCGGCAAAAACATAGCCGACGCCGCGCTCGGTCCGGATCATGGGCGGTGCATCCGAATCAATCTCCAACTTGCGCCGCAGCCGCAGGACCTGAACATCGACGCTCCGATCGAAAATATCTTCATGAACCCGCGTCGCATTCAGGAGATGCTCGCGTGAAAGGGGGCGCTCAGGAGCTTCCAGGAACGCCAGCAACAAGGCATACTCGCCTTTGGTTAGCGAGACTGGTGTTTCGTTGGGGTCGACGAGACGTCGGCCATAACGCTCGAGCCGCCAGCCATCGAACCTGTAGCCGCCGCCTTCCCGCACACGAGTTTGCGCTGAACGCGACATTTCCCGGCGTCGCAGTATCGCGCGGGCACGTGCGAGCAATTCTCTGGGACTGGGCCTTACGATGTAGTCGTCGGCGCCAAGTTCGAGGCTGACGACAGAGTCAACCTCGTCGGCGCGATTGCCGGTGACGATGACTGGAACGTCTGATTTCGACCGGATGGATCGCAGTCGATCCAGCCCGTCATGCAGGCCGTGTGGCTGGTCCATGATGATCAAGCTGGGAAGCGTTCGGGTGCAGTTCAACTCGCTCCAGTCGGACGAACAACTAGTGGGGAAATTGTGGTCGGAAAAGTAGCTGCTCACCGCCTGCCGCATCAACGGATCATTGTTGACGATCAGGACATAGCCTGTCGCTCCGATCTCCTGGTTCATGTCTTTTCCCGTCAGTCATCAGACGCACTTCCGATCTCATCGCCCCCAAATCGACGGCCGGAATTCTTCGCCCGAGTAACCCGGCCGTCGATTTACGACTGTGACCTGCTTCATATTTCACGAAAGCGTTGATCGCTGTCGATGGTGGGTTCCTGCTGGCGCCAAGCTCCGGCTTCAAGTTCCGGCTTCAAGTTCCGGCTTGATACGGATGCTGAAGCGCTCGGCCGGACGCTTCGCAGCGTCGGCATTCTCTCGCGTTACCACGCCGACGCTGGGCACGGCGCGACTTCCGGGTTCAAATTGGTCGAGCGCTCGGTCTGACTTGATGGCGACGCCGGAGATCGCGAGCAGCCCACCGACCATCAACTTTGGGGTCACGCGGTCGCCAAGGATCATGGCGCCGCGCCGGAGGTCGATGCCGGGCGTCTCCGACGTCAGCCGCCAAACCCTCGCCGAATTGTGAAGAATGTCACATGTCTTCCGTTGATCCCATGCTACGCCTCGTCCGCTGTGGGCGCCGTATTTGTTTCTGAATGTGTCAATCGTCCCGGCAGGGTCGTTTCGGCAAGCTTTCAAAATTTCTGCAAATTCCAAAGTTCTGCAAATTTAATGGGGGCGTCCGCCGGCGCGCTTGCGCAAACGGCATCTCGGGTTCAGATTGAACGCCGGAAGCCGTGTCCTGCAGGCATGCGCGCTTGAGCAGCAGTCCCATGGGCACGAGGGGGTGCACATGCCGCGATCTCAATCCCGGTCGAGCTGGGCGGTCGTCGCCACAGCGGCGACGACGCTGACGCTGAAGCTTGCACTGATATCTGCACTCATGCCCGCGGCCGCAGTCGCGGCCGATGCGGCCGATCCGTTCGCCTCCAACTTCGGCGTCTACCCGCCGGCGGACTCCAACCCGCCGCCGTTCGAGGGGCCCTACAAGTTCCGCAAGCTGAGCCACGACTATCCGGCGCAGCCACCGGAGCGGTCGTGGCGCGACGTCAAGCCGAAGGGCCCCATCACCGTTGCCAACGCCGGCGACTACATGGCACGGCTGAAGGACTATGTCGCGCCCTCGCTGCGCAAGATGATCGAGGCGCCCGCGCAATGGGATCCGGCCTCGAGCGGCTGGTACGACATGCCCTGGATGGGGCCGGCGGACGCACCCGGCGACTATGACAGCGGACGTGATCCGATCCTTGGTGCATTTACCGGACAGATCATTCTTGGAGCGAGCGAGACCAACAGCGGGCTCAAGAGCGACACCGAAAACCACACCATCGTCTATTACGACCGCATGGCGGCGACGATGCTGGACAAGATCTGGAAGGACATAGGCAAGCCCGACGTCGATGCCGCGAGCTTTCCCGAGGGCTCCCTCGTTGTGAAGGCCGGAGGCGTGGCGGCGACGCCGGCTGACTGGCCGGTGGTCGATGGCGCCGCGATCTGGCGCGTGTACCGGCCGCCGCTCAAGGAGATCCTCGACCATCGCCTGCACGGCTCGAAGGCGCCCTACACGCTGCAAGTGACGGATTTGCGCGTGATGCAGTTCGACATCATCGTCAAGGACACCGACGCGGCGCCGGAGACGGGCTGGGTGTTTGCGACCTTCGTCTACGACAAGGATGCGCCCAAGGGCACAGGTGCCTGGGACCAGATGGTGCCGCTCGGTGCCGCCTGGGGCAACGATCCGCAATTCGATCACTATCCGGAAGGTCATCCGCCCGGCACGGCGCTCACGCAGTTCTGGCACAATCCGAAGGCGCCCGACTACACCGAGGCCACCCTCGGATGGGGCGGGCGCATGTCGGGACCGATCGACATCGCCCAGCGCCACGGCGTGATCCTGGTGGAGGGTGTGCAGCGCGGCCAGCTCAAGACCGACGCCGATTGCGACTCGCCGAACGTCAAGCATACCAATGTCTCCGGCGCCTTCCATGCGTCCGCCTGTCTGAGCTGCCATGGCACTGCTCAAAGCCTGGTCCCGGCGCGGATGTATCCCTCGCCGATCATCGCGTCGCTGCCGCCGGACGGAGCGCCGTTCTGCCTTTACACGCCGGGCGGCCCGCAATGGGCCCAGTGGTATCAGAACCGCCCGGGCGACCAGCCGCAGCTTCTGTTGCCGGCGCTGCTGCTGCCCGCGGCCGTCTCCACCGCGAGCATGACGGCGCTGCCGTTCGTACGCTTCGCGCCCAATCCTGCGACGCCGGTCGATCCGCAGGCGGTCCACCGCGCCCTTACGAAGGCGCCGCGGGGGCTCGACTATGACCTGCTCCTGATGTTCGCCATCGGCACCGCGCAGCAGAGCACCCAGGGCTTCACCCTGCTGCCCAAGCGGACACCGGTCCATTGACCGCCTTCTGCACCCAGTGCGGCACGCCGCTCGGCGAGGGCGTCAAGTTCTGCGGCGCCTGCGGCGCGCGGATTGCCGAGGCGAAGCCGGTGACGGTTCGGCTTGCGCTCGGCGAGCGCCGCAGCATGACCGTGCTGTTCGCCGATCTCGTCGGCTCGACCCAGATGATCGACGGGCGCGACCCCGAAGAGCTGCTCGACGGCCTCGCCGCCTATCGCATGGCCATCCGCGAGACCGTCGACGGCTTCGGCGGTTTCATCCTGCATCATCTCGGCGACGGCGTGGTGGTCTGCTTCGGCTACCCGATCGCCAATGAGGACGCAGCCGAGCGCGCGGTCCGCGCCGGTCTTGCCATCGTCGACAAAGTCGCGCGGCTCGCCCCTGCGGTCGCCGGCACGCCGCTTCAGGTCCGTGTCGGCATCGCCACCGGCGTGATCGTCGGGCAGGGCAATGCGGCCACCGCGCGCATCGAGGACAATTTCACCGGCGCGGCGCTCAACATTGCCGCACGGCTGCAGTCGCTGGCTGCGCCGGGCGAGGTCATCATGGCGCAGTCGACCGCGCGCCTGGTCGAGGGTGTGTTCGAGGCGCGCGCGCTCGGGCCGCAAACGCTGAAGGGATTCGCCGAGCCGATCGCAGCGTTCGTGCCCACCGGTATTCGCGCCGGCCGCAGCCGCTTCGAGCGCCGGCTCGATATCGCCCGCGCGCCGCTCATCAATCGCCATGTCGAGCGCGATGCGCTCAGGCGCCTGTTCGACGTGGCGTGCGCCGGATCGGCGCAGTTCATCAATCTCGTCGGCGAAGCCGGCATCGGCAAGTCGCGCCTTGCGCACGTGCTGGACGAGACGGCACCGGATGCGGCGTTTCAGACCGTCAACCTGCAATGCAACGCCGCGCT
The DNA here is from genome assembly GCF_054185165.1 of Bradyrhizobium sp. UFLA05-109. Lineage (NCBI taxonomy): Bacteria > Pseudomonadati > Pseudomonadota > Alphaproteobacteria > Hyphomicrobiales > Nitrobacteraceae > Bradyrhizobium > Bradyrhizobium sp. UFLA05-109. Next base: position 98,909 of record NZ_JBBIAR010000030.1, read on the forward strand.
CGCCAACACCGTGCTGCATCCCCATATCGATCTGCTGCAGCGGCAATGCGGCATCGCGGCCCATGACGAAGACGGCGTGCGGCTGCAGAAGCTGCGCGTGTTTCTCGACGACCGGCCAGCGACTGATCCCGAAGCCCCCGCGCTGCTCGCGAGCCTGCTTGGCATCGCCGGCGAAGACGTGCCGCCGGTCCGCATGAGCCCGCCCGAGCAGCGCGCGCGCACGCTCGCGATCCTGCAGGAGCTCATGGTTGCGCAGGCGCGGGAGAAGCCGCTGGTCGTCGTCTATGAGGATCTGCACTGGGCCGATCCCACCTCGCTCGATTTCCTCTCCGGCTTCGTCGAGGCAAGCCCCGCGGCGCCCTTGATGATGATCGCGACGACGCGGCCCGGATCGCGGCTCGAATGGGCCGCGCGCGAGAGTGTGACCACGCTCGCGGTCGACCGATTGACGGCGGACGATTCCTCCCGCTTTGCCGAAGCGATCGGGCGCGACATCGGGCTGTCGCCCACCGACGTGTCGCGCATCGTCGCCAAGACCGACGGCGTGCCGCTGTTCGTCGAAGAGATGACGCGCATGATGCTGGAGTCGCCGGATCGCATCCGCCGCGGCGATCTGCCCGAAACCCTCTCCGACCTGTTGACCGAGCGGCTCGATCGGCTCGGCCCGGCCCGGCGCGTGATCCAGGTTTGCGCCGTGATCGGGCGCGAGTTCGCGCCCGCGCTGCTCGCCGCAGTGACGGAACAGTCTCTCGAAGAGCTCGACGAGCCCCTCCAGGCGATCCTCGCCTCCGGCCTGGTTGGCCGAGGGCCGGGCGAGAACCTCAGCTTCAAGCACGCGCTGATCCAGGATGCCGCCTATGCCTCGTTGCTGGCGCGGCCGCGGCGCGAGCTGCACGAGCGCGTCGCGCTGCGGCTGATCGCGGACTTTCCCGAAATCGCCGAGCGCGAGCCGGAGATCGTCGCCCGCCATTTCACCCTCGGCGGCAAGCCGCATGCGGCTGCCGGATGGTGGCTGCGCGCGGGCGGCGCGGCGATCGGGCGCGGCAGCGCGCAGGAAGCGGCGGCGTTGTTGCAGGCGGGGCTCGATGCGCTCGCCGATCAGCCCGACGACGAGGCGCGCCGGCGCGAGGAGCTCGGCCTGCTCGCCGTGCTCGGCCCGGCCCAGATGGTAATGAAGGGCCCCGGCAGTCCCGACTTCGGCGCCGTGCAACGGCGCGCCTACGACACCTGCCGCGCACTGCCCGACACGCCGTCATTGTTCCGCATCACCTATGGCCTTGCGCTGTATCACTGGGGCAAGGCGGAATTCGCAACCGCGCTGCCGCTCGCCGAAGCGCTCGATGCGATGAAGGCCGACGACCCCAGCGAAGAGCACACGCTCGCGGCCGGCAACATGAACGGCATGATCCGCCTGCATCTCGGCGATGCGATGGAGGCACGGAGCCGCCTGAGCGAGACGGTCGGGCTTTACCGGCCGGAGCGCCATGCGCCGCTCTATCCGCATTACATGATGGATTTCGGCGTGTTCGGCCGCTTCTATCTCGGCATCGCCTGCGCGATGACGGGCGCCGGCGATGCCGGCGCGGCCCATGCGCGGGATGCGGTGCAGCTTGCGGAGGCGCTCGGCCAGCCGCATTCACGCGGCTTTTCCATGCTCGCCAATTTCATCGTCGCGATGCTGCGCGGCGACGTCGCGACCGCGCGCGACTGGGCGACGCGCTGCCGCCCGTTCTGCGTCGAGATGGGCTTTCCGGAATTCGTTGCCTTCGCCGACGTCGCGCTCGGCTGGGCCGACATCCGGGACGGCGCGGTGGAGAGTGGCCTTGCGCGTCTCGACGAGGGCATCGCCGCCTGGAAGGCGACTGGCTTCGAGACCTGGCAGACCTGGTTCGGTGCGCTCCGCGCGCAGGCGCTGGTCAAGCTCGGCCGCCACGACGAGGCCCGTTCTGAAGTCGCCGAACAGGAGCGCCGGGCGGCGCAGAACGGCGAGCGCCTGTTCGCGCAGTATTTGGCGGATGCCGTGCCGTCGTCGCCGTGAACGGTGGGGGCGCATTACCACACACACTCTCTCTCTCTCGGTCATTCGAAGCGCAGCGCGACGATTGGATCGAGGCGGGCTGCTCGTCGCGCCGGATACATGCCAAACGCAATTCCGATCAAACCGGCAAAGCAGCAAGCGGCCAATACCGGCCAAGGGCTGATCATGACCGGCCAGCCGGCTCTCCACGCGATCGCGATGGCCGCGGCAATCCCAACGCCAGCGCCGATCAGGCCTCCCAGCGTCGCCAAGACGGCAGACTCGACCAGGAACTGCCGCTGGATGTCCCCCTGCGTGGCTCCGACCGCCATGCGCAAGCCGATTTCGCGTGTCCGTTCCGTGACCGAAACCAGCATGATGTTCATGATGCTGATGCCGCCGACAATGAGCGAGACTGATGCGACCGCAATCAGCAGAATTCCCAGGGTCCGGACCGCGGCCTCTCGTGCAATGAGAACGTCCGCCGGGTTGTCGATACTGAAATCGCTACGCGCATCAGCGCGAATATGATGTCGCTGCCGAAGCAGTGCTTCGATTTCGCTTTCCATCGCCGGTCTTGCGGCGACGTCCGAAAACTTGACGGCGATGAAATCCAGAGCCTGGCGGGTTGTACCATGTACCGAGCCAAGCACGCGACTCTTCGCGGTCGAGATTGGAACGAAGACGACATCGTCCTGACTGCGGCCGGCGGCTCCGATTCCCTTCTTGTCCAGCACACCAACGACCGTAAAGGGCACGTCACCAATCCGGAATGTCCTTCCGACCGCGGGACGCGAGTCGAACAGTTCTACAGGAATGACTGCCCCAACGATGGCGACTTTGGCGCCGGAATCGATCTCGGCACTGTTGAACGAGCGGCCATCCAATATCGTCCATTCACGAGCGACCAGGTAGTCGGGCGTGATTCCGGCAACCAACGTCTTCCAGTTTCTGTCTCCTGCGACAAGCGGCATCGTGCGCGACAGCAATGGCGCCGCAACCCGTACGTTCGCGAGGTCGCGCCGGATCGCCGCGGCATCCTCCTCCGTCAGCGTTGGCTGTGTTCCGGCTTCGAGCCTTGCTCCGTTCGAATTGGTTCTCGCGCCAGGCCATACCAGGAGAAGGTTGGCGCCGAGGGTGCGGATTGTCTCAGACACTTCCGCCCGGGCACCGGCGCCGAGCGACACCATGCAGACGACTGCTGAAACTCCGACCAGGAGTCCAAGTGCTGTCAGCGCACTTCGCAGCTTGTTCACCCGAAGTGCTCGCGTGGCAATGCGGAGATCTTCCAGGGGGCTCATCGCACGCGCCCTTGGTAGAAGGTCAATGGAGGAGAATTGCTAGTCGATGCCCCATCATCCTCGACGATCTCACCGTCCCGGAGGGTGATCCGCCGTCGCGCGCGCCCGGCGACCTCCGCCGCATGGGTAACGATGATGATCGTGCGACCGTCTCGGTGCAGTTCTTCGAACAGCGAAAGAATCTGGTCGCCTGTCGTGCTGTCGAGTGCACCCGTCGGTTCGTCGGCCAGTATGAGTGTTGGGTCATTGACGATAGCGCGGGCAACAACGACTCGTTGCTGCTCTCCGCCGGAGAGCTGGTTCGGCCAATGATGGCGACGATGGGCCAGTCCGACGCGGTCCAGCGCTTCCGCGGCCCTGGCGCGGCGTTCACGGTTACAAACGCCCGCATAAACCAGCGGCAGTTCGACATTCTCCAGTGCGCTCGTCCGCGGCACAAGGGCCGGAATCTGGAATATGAAGCCGATGTCCTGCCGCCGGATCCTTGCGCAGGCGCTGTTGTCCAGATTCGCCACCGGCCGTCCGTTCAACGTGTACCGGCCGCGGTCGGGTCGCTCGAGGAGACCCAGAAGATTCAGCAGGGTCGACTTTCCAGAGCCCGAGCGGCCGCGAATCGCGACAAGCTCGCCGCCTGCGATCGAAACCGACACGTCGTGCACGGCGCGAATGAGGCCTCCTCCCGACGGGTAGTCCTTGGAAAGCCCAATCGTCTGGACCAGCGAGGCCATCTTAGAATCCAAGCCGGACTCCGAAATAGTTTCGGCGGCTCTGTGAGGTGGCAACACCCGTGATCACCTGCTGGCCCTCTGTCAGGGGACCTTCCAGCAAGGCAGCACCGCTGTCGTCGCTTGCGCCGAGCCTTACGACGACTGGGTCCGGTCGACCCTCGCCATTCACCACCCATACGGTGGTCGATCCCTTCGCGGCGACACGGCTCTCATCCTCCGAACGATCGACCGGCCTGAATCGCAGCGCCTGGCCGGGGATCTTGAGAACATCGCCGCTGTCATTGATCACGATGCCGAGCTGCGCGGTCATCCCCGGCAAGAGCAGCAGATCGGGATTGGGCGCGGAAATGATCGTCGTGTAAGTCACGACGTTTTGGACAATTTCGGGAGCCTTCCGGATTTGCAGCACGCGTCCGCCGAAGGTTCGATCCGGATAGGCGTCGACCGCGAACTCCACGGCCTGGCCAATCCTTAGCTGTCCGACATCGGCCTCGTCGATCTTCCCATGCACCTCCATCTCGTGCAGATCCCCCGCTATCTGGAACAACGTCTTCGCTTCCAGGCTGACGGCGACGGTCTGTCCAGGATTGACGTCTCGCTTGATGATGATGCCGTCGATCGGGGCGCGGATCAGGGTGCGGTCGAGATCGAGTTGCGCCTGTTCGAGAGCAGCCTGCTTCTGCTCGATGACGGCCTGCGTGTTCTCGAGGTTGGCTTCCGCCATCTGCCGTTCCGCCTCCGCGATTGCAATCGCTTCGGTCTTCATCGTGATCTGTTCGATGGAAGCACGCAGGTCTGCGTTTCCGGAATCGCGCTGCGCCTGTGTGCGGGTCAAGTCCTGCTCGGTGCCGCTGCCGGTGCGCACCAACTGAATCTTTCGTTGGAGCTCTCTCTCCAGCTCGCCTTGTTTGGCCTTGACGGCGGTGGATTGCGCCTCCGCCAGCTTTTCGGCCGTCTGCGCGTTCTCCACTGCGATTTTCGCCCGTTCGAACGCAGCCGTCTCAAGCTGTGCCGCCGCCTTCGCCACGCGCAGTGCGGCTCTCGCCTCGTTCACGCGAGCGACAAAAGTCTCCTGATCGAGTTGCGCGATGGGCTGGCCGGCCGTGACCGAATCATTGAAGCCAACGAACACCTTGGCGATGCGTCCGGACAATTGGGAGCTGACATCGACGGTAACGACTGCCTCGACGGTGCCGCTCGCCCTTACCCGGGTAGCAATGTTGCCACGCTCCACGGCGGCGGTGATGTAAGTCGAAGTCGAGCCCCCCGGGCTATTGGCGTAGCCAAGCCCGACCATGAGTACGCAGACGAGAGCACCCGCAACGCCGAGACGCATGTGGCTCTCTTCCTGTCGCTACAACCGAGCAGTCCGCCCGGCGCTCCGAAGCGGGCAAACCGCGAGCAGGCAAAGATCAGCCTGTTCGCGCCGGAGGCATCTCCGGAGCTCACGGAGAATGCTTTCCTCCACCGGGTGATGGAAACCCGGTCGAAACAGATCCGCTACGGCATCTGGGAATGCTGGAAGCAGGCGACGTCGTACTGCGAAACCGCGTGATCGGTGTTCGCGTTTGCATGGCCGCCGGGCCCGGTCGGATTGCCTGCGTTGCCGGCGTAGGTTTTGGTGACGTCGACATTGAACGGTGAGCCGTTGGCGTTGACCGATCCGCCCGGCCCGGGGCCGACACTCCCAGTATTGCACGATATGCCGTGGTTCGAGCCCGGCTGTCCCTTTTGGTTCGTCACCAGATGTGGATTCGCGGCAAGCACGACCGACGGGACCAGCAGGCAGGCACTGACAGCGAGGGAGGCCATGAGGTATTTCATCTCTGACTCCTGTTTCAAGGCGATGCTGAAGACTGAAATATCGGCCCCTGATGCCCAAAGCCCTCCAGCAACCGGTCACTCGGGGGTGCGAGTCTCGGCGTCGGCACCAGATGCTTTCGCGCTTGAGCCGGCCCTATGCAGCGCGGACGGCAAGGCGCGCAAACTGAAACATTGAAAACACGCAAGGTTCCAAAAATGTCCAATTACAAATGAGTCAGTTTCTGACACCGATGATATCTTTGTCAGTTTGCCTGGCGGCCTGGCCATTGAAGGAGGGAAAATTCGGCTGAGGGAAACAACCAATCCAGCCTTTTCGTGCGACGGCACGACCGAGTGACTTCGAATGCGGAGCGATAGTTTGTCCGCGGTTGAGGTGAAGGAAAGAGGTGCGAAACAGATATTTCTGGTGCGGTAGCCTGATGAGGGGGCAATGAAAAGGACGTCTACCGCTGCGGCCATCTTCTGGTCGGCAGCGCGCCCGGATGATAGCTTTCCGACCCGAGCACGATCTGTGGAGGTGCGTCTTGCCAGCACATGATGTGGATCGGAAGTACGACCGAGACTTCTTGCTCAGTTCCGAAAAGCGAAATCAACTCGTTGAGCTGTGGGAGGTCGAAAAGTATGGCAGGGACTGCTTCAACGATCCCAATCATGTTCGTCTCTACGGGATGGCTCCAAAGGACTGGTACGGGCGCGGTGTGCGCATCCTGGCGCGGACATGCCTTGAGGCCGTCAAAGACCCCCTTGGCAATCAAATTGGTAGCGACATCGCCGAGGTCGTCGCGCCAATAGCCGGTAGCCGTCCGATCGGCGTCGTCGATCCGTTCGCGGGCTCTTGCAATGGCCTTAACGCGATTGTGCGCCATCTACCCGGTGCGAAGGGGATCGGCTTTGAGGTCGAACCCGCAGTCTTCGATTTGACGATCCGGAATATTGCTCACCTCAACGCCCCTATTGAACTCGTCCGTGGCAGCTACAAAAATCTTGTCGCCTCGCACAGACATCCCGCCGATCATCTGATTGTAGTATTCCTCGCTCCCCCGTGGGGTGACGCGCTACGTCCCGATACGGGTCTGCATCTTGACCGTACGAAGCCGCCCATTCTCGAGATCGTTCATGATTTCGAGCAGGTCTACGGCGGGCAGCCTGTTCTCTACGCGACCGAAGTTCACGAAATCAACGAGTCGACGGCACTCAAGGCTGTTGAAGACGCGTTCGATTGGTCAGATCTTCGGATCTACGACGTCAACGTGCCGGGGCTGCAACACGGCATTCTTCTTGGCACTCGCCGCTGGCCGCGATGACCGAACAATGCCTGTCTCGTTACCCTCTCCTGCGGGTTGATCGCGAACTTGACGGCAGAGGCATAGGCAAATCCTGGGTCGGGAAGTCCTGTTGCCAACGCGGGAATGTCCAACTACGCTTTACCTCAGCTACGCCCAAATGGTCCTGCGATTGGCCGCACGTTCATGCCAAAATTCCTGCGCATCGGCGTCCATCAGTCGAACGTTTCCGGATACACGTCGAAGGCGTGGTGTGTTCGGCGCGTTGGCTCGGCGGTTTTCCTGAAGTGGGGCGCCGTGGAAGTCCATGGCGCCGGAGACGGGCGGAAGGTTTACTGGACGCTTGCGCCGAGGGAGAAGACAGTTCGTTGTGGGACGGCGCAGCGTGCCCAGGACTATGCAAAAGCCGCGATCGCGCGGCGTCGCAGCCATCGCTACGAATCGCTGGCCGGACCGATTGCGCTACGGCCCAGATCCGTGGAGCGCGGCACCGAGCTCAAACAGGCGCTCGCCACGATCCTGATCGTCGATATCGTCCGCTCCACCGAAAAGGCTGCAAAGCTCGGCGATGCGCGTTGGACAAAGGTGATGGGCCACTACTACGCCGCCGTGCGCAAGGAGCTGAAAACCTCGCGCGGAAAGGAAGTCGTGACGACGGGGGACGGAGTCCTGGCGACGTTCAAGGCGCCGGCTGCCGGGGTCAATTGCGCGACCGCGATCCAAAAGGCCGTGCGCACGCTCGGGCTCGAGATCAGGGTAGGGCTGCATGCGGGCGAGTATACGGTGAGCGGGGGCGAAATGGTCGGTCTTGCCTTTCACATCGGCACGCGCATCGCCGCCAAAGCGCGCGCCGGCGAAGTCCTGGTCTCGAGCGCGGTCAAGAACCTGCTCGTGTCGCACGCGCAAATCCGCTTCAGGGATCACGGCGTTCACCAGCTCAAAGGCGTGCCCGAGCGATGGCGGCTGTACCGGGTCGAAGGTTAAGAGGTTTACGGAAGGGGCGCTGGAATTGCGGAGCGCTCAATTCGTGAGCCTTCGAACTTGCGAAAGCCGAAGCTCTCGCAACGAGCGAAGGGCTGGCCGGCCCGGCAGGACTCGAACCTGCAACCAGGCCGCTATGCGCGGAGGGAAACGATCAGCTTCGTTGTTTTTGCCGCGGTTTTGTTTGATTTCGATCGCGTTTGTAGGGTTTCGTTCAGATCGTTTCCAGTGCGAAACTGGTGCGATGCTCGTTCAAGGTTGCGAGCCGCCCCTGTTGGCGCCAGGCGGGCGTTCCGCTTCCTCCAGCCGTTTGACGATATCGGCCGGGTGCCTGACCTGTCGCCTGCCTGAATGCGCGCGTGAAATTGGCCTGACTGGAAAAGCTCAGCGCGAGCGCAATGTCGACCAGCGTACGATCGCCGCGTCTCAACAGTGCTTTCGCACGCTCAAGCCGCCTGGCACTAAGGTAGCGATGCGGCGATTGCCCGACCGACTGCCTGAATGCGCGCGCAAAATGGTATCGGCTCAGGCAAGCAATCGAGGCCATGCCATCAAGACTGAGATCGCCTTCCAGGTTTGCCTCTATGTAATCCAGAACACGGAAAAGCCTGTGTCGATCAAGCCCTCCTCTTGCGTGAGACGCCCCGGTTTCGGCGGCTGGCGTGCTGACGTGGTTTTGAACCAGTCTTACCGCCATGCTGTTGGCCAGGGATTCAACCAACAGCTTGCCGGCAGATGTTTCAGACTTCAGTTCGGAGGCAATGGCTCGTGCCACCCCGCCCAGCAGCGGGTCCCTGAATGCGTTTTCATATCTCAGCGCGCCAAGCACCAAGTGATCGCTCTCGATGCCAAGCTTGCTCGGGGAGAACTGGCTCGGGGGAAGATAGATATGCACGACCTCCGGCACGTCGTCGGCGAACTCGACTGAGCCTTTCTGCCAACCGGCGGGAGTAAGCCAAACCATATCGCGGCGGGCGACAGTCTGCTCTGACATCCCGGCGGCCTGCCGCGTGATGAGCGATCCCATCCCGCCGCGGATGCCCACGCAAATTTCGGTATCGGATGGCGCACCCCGCCAAGGGACTACGCCTTTGCCATGAGCCCGTAACTCGGCCGACAAGCCTGACCAGCCTCGATCGACCGAAGATGACAGCAGCTTCGTCGGACCATGGCTCTGCCAAGCGTCGCAGTACGGCTGCGGCTCGGTCATCGCCGACTGACCGTCAACAAGGGCGATGGCGCTGGCCCCTGGGGTGGACGTTTCAAGCTCGGACATTGGCAGTATCGCCTTGATTTTCGGTGGTGAATCTAGTTCGCTATGGATTGAGCCTCTGCAGGTATGAACGGCGCCGCCCCGAACAATGATTTCGGGAAGCCAAATGACTGGCTTGGGAACGCCACACAAAATGTTGAACAAGCGCACGACCTCGTCCGCCTGGATGCGCGGTGTTGCCAGTTCGCTCGCCGCGCACGGGCTGGACGTGGCCGCGTTGTTCGCGCAAGCCGGACTTCGCATCGAGAAGCTGCAGGATGGCGATTTTCGCTGGCCAACCGAGGGGATCAGCAAGCTTTGGACGATCGCCGCTGAACGCTCGGGCAATCCGGACATCGGCCTGTTCAACCCGCACGCGCCGCGGCCCGACCATTACGGGCTCGTCGGCTACGCCATGATGTCGAGTCCCAACCTCGAGACCGGCCTTGCGCGGCAGATCCGCTACCTCAGTCTTGTCAGCGACGCCGTGACGATCACGCTCGACCCGGGAAAGGGCGGTAAGTGGACGCGCGTGGAGCTGTTTGGCGGCGATTGTCCGATTCCCCGTCAGCGCTACGATTATCTAATCCTGACCCTGCTGACTTTCTGCCGCTGGACGCTTGGTCGACCCCTGCGGCCCTTGGCTGCTGCCTTCAGGCACCACCTGCCGAGTTCACTTGCTGCCTATGACGAAGCCTTCGGCGCGCCCCTGCGGTTCGACGCGCCCTTCAACGGTTTGCTGATCTCTTCGGAAGATCTTGCGAGCAAACTGCCGACCGCAGCCCCCGAGCTGGCCGACTTGCACGATCGCATGGCCGAGCAGGCGCTGCGCTGTCTGAAGAACACCGGCGTGAGCCATCGAGCACGCCAGGCGGTCGCGCGCTGTTTGCAGGATGGCGCGCCGTTACGCTCGACCATTGCCGCAGAGTTGAACATGAGCGATCACACGTTCCAGCGCCGCCTCATGAGCGAGGGCACTTCGTTCACCAAGCTTGTCGACGAGACGCGGCGTGAGCTCGTACAGCAACATCTCGCCGATCAGCGGCTGAGCTCTTCCGAGATCGCTTACCTGCTGGGCTATGCCGATCAGAGCACTTTCTTTCGAGCCACCCATCGCTGGTTTGGCGAATCCCCTGGCGAATACCGCGCGCGCGTGACGGCGGGCCAGGGCCGGCAACTTGCTGAGCCGCGCGGCAAATAAGGCACCTCGAGTTGCGATTGACGCTTTTTGCCGGGAGGCCTCGAATGGCGCACGCTCAAGATTGTGATTTGTCCGACAATGCGGTGCAGTGTATTCACCCACAGCTTCTTCTTTAATTTGGAGAAGCTGAAATGAACGACCTATATTGGTGGGTTTCGCAACAGCACCACGGCTTGCGGACCTTCAAAACCTTCCAGCAGAAACTCGAACGTTTGAGCAGGGATGAGCCCGAGCAGCGCGGTCTCTATCGGCTTTTGAGCAATCTCGTTGACGGCTATATCGAGTGGTTCGACGAGGAGCCATTGCCGGTAGAGCTCGCCGACTTGGTCCATCGTCGTCTGTTGGACCTGTTGGCAAGTCTCGATCTCGCGGCGAACTCGGATCGACGCCTTGCCGACATCAATCGCGTCGCATCATTTGATCTGTTGCGCTTCGATGCGCTGCCCCCGAGTGCCAGTATAAGCACCTCAATGTGACTCGATTGCAATTGGGCGGCTACCTGACGCGGTTCTCAAGAACGATCGCACAAGTCTGTCGAGCGCCCTCTGGCACATTCGCCCAGAATGTGTTCGGGTTCGCGTCGCCGCACGAATGACGGACTCGGTTATCTGCTCGATCACGTGCCACCCCTGCCGTGACGTAGACCGCAGATCTCACTCGCTCAACTGACGGCCTTACCTCCGACGCCACCATTTTGATCGCGGGATGATTCCGGGATGGCTCACCGAGCTGTGGCCCGCGAACCGCACGGCTAACCTTTCTCCTGATTGATCCTATCCCGTCTTGGCTTTCGGCTCGCGCATTTCGGACGAGCATTGATGGCGCTCGTGCTCAGTCCAGGTCGTTTCATGGCAACGACGAGCGCGGCGAATAACGCGCATACAGGGCGCCAGCCGGTTGAACGCCGCCAACAGCAACTAATGAAAAAATCCCGGCAACCAGAGCAAAGCCGGCGGGCAGCAAATCTCACATAACTCGCGTGAAGCCGAACCCGTCTTATCGATCGGCAGAGGATGCAAGCAAAAGGAATGGAGATCCATATGACGACCGTAACAGCGCTCAAGCCGCCGGCTGCCCGGAAACCGCTTCCGGCGCCGAACAGCGACTTCTATCAGATCACCGAGACTTTGAGTCCGGATGAACAGGCGATCCTCAAGAAGGTGCGTGGTTTCATGGAGACGAAGGTCGCGCCCATCATCAACAAATACTGGGTCGAAGACGCCTTCCCGTTCGAAGTGCTGCCGGCGCTGAAGGAACTCAATATCGGCGGCCTCGGCGTCGACGGCTACGGCTACAAGCGCGCCAGCGACAAGTTGCACGGCATGCTGATCATGGAGATGACCAAAGTCGACGCGTCGTTCTCGACCTTCTTTGGCGTCCATATCGGCCTGGCCATGGGCACGATCGCCGTGTTGGGCTCCGAGGAGCAGAAGGCGAAGTGGCTTCCGCCGATGGCGCGCCTGGAAAAGATCGGCTGCTTCGGCCTGACCGAGCCTCTGGTCGGCTCGGGAACCGGTGGCGGTCTCACCACCACCGCGAAGCGCGAAGGCGACACGTGGATCCTCAACGGTCAGAAGAAGTGGATCGGTAACGCGCCTTGGTGCGATGTGTCCATCATCTGGGCACGCGACGTCGAGGACAACCAGGTCAAGGGCTTCATCGTCGAGAACAAGGCGACGCCTGGCTTTAGCGTCGAGAAGATCCAGAACAAGATGGCTCTCAAGGTGGTCCAGAATGGCTTGATCACCATGACGGACTGCCGCGTTCCGGAAGCGAACCGTCTGCAGCACGCCAATTCATTCCGCGACACCGCGCATGTGCTGCGCCTGACCCGATCCGGAGTTGGCTGGATGGCGACCGGATTGCAGATGGGCGCCTATGAAGCCGCACTCAAATACACGCAGCAGCGCCTGCAGTTCGGCAAGCCAATCGCTTCATTTCAGATGGTTCAGGACCTCATCGCCAGGATGCTCGCCAACGTCACGGCCTGCCAGTCCATGATGTTGCGGCTCGCGGAGATCGAAGAAGCGGGCAAGCTGCTCGATCAGCATGCCTCGCTCGCGAAGGCGTTCACCACCGCAAGGATGCGCGAGACGGTGGCCTGGGCACGCGAGGTGTGCGGCGCCAACGGCATCGTCGTCGACAACAATGTCGGGCGCTTCTTCTCCGACGCCGAGGCTTTGTATTCCTACGAAGGCACGTTCCAGATGCAGAACCTGATCGTCGCCAAGGCGGCCACCGGCTTCAGTGCCTTCGTGTAACGCCACTGACGGGCCGGCATCACTTTGCCGGCCCACCCATCAAACAGGAGTAATGACGATGTCATCGTCAGTAGCAACAGTTCACCAGCAACCCGTCTCGTCAACGCCGGCACAGGCGCTCGCGAACGTCCTCTATGAAAAGAAAGACGGCCTTGCCTATGTGACGATCAATCGGCCGAAGGCGCTGAACGCCCTGAACTGGGCGACATGGCAAGAATTGCGCACCGTCTTCGAGAATGCGCAGAACGACCCGGACGTGCGCGGGGTCATCCTGACTGGAGCGGGTGACAAAGCCTTCATCGCAGGAGCTGACATCGGCGACCTTGCTCAGGCGACGGCGATCGACGCCGAACGGTCCAGTCGCCACGGCCAAGGTGTGCTCGATCTGATCGAGAATCTCGGCAAGCCCGTTGTTGCCGCTGTCAACGGCTTTGCACTGGGCGGCGGCTGCGAAACAGCTATGGCCTGCACCATTCGCATCGCGGTGGAACGCGCGAAGTTCGGCCAGCCGGAAGTGAAACTCGGATTGATCCCCGGCGGCGGCGGAACACAGCGTCTGCCGCGGCTGGTCGGCAAGGGCCGCGCCCTTCAGCTCATTTTGTCCGGTGGGATGATCAGCGCGCAGGAGGCGCACCGCATCGGGCTGGTCAACGAGATCGTCCAAGCCGCCGATCTCATTCCACGTGCGGAAGCGATCTTGAAAGAGATCGCAGCCAACGCGCCCCTTGCCGTCAGATATGCGCTCGATGCGGTCAACAAGGGAATGGAGACGTCCCAGGGCGAGGGGTT